>DATALK010000101.1:0-5763 GCA_036261085.1 Phototrophicaceae bacterium
AGGAACAGGTTAATAAAGTCCAGGTAGAGTTGCAGCGCGCCCAGGATGCCGAGTTTCGCTGCGAGGCTGCCGCTGGCTTCAATATTCGGGTCGGCGGCCATTTCCTTGATTTTCTGCGTGTCATAGGCGGTCAGCCCGGTGAACAGCAGCACCCCGAAAATACTGATGGCAAAATCGAGCGGGCCGCTGCCCAGGAACATATTCACCACCATCGCAATCACCAGTCCGATTAAGCCCATCATAAAATACGAACTGTATCGCGTGAGGTCGGTTTTGGTGGTGTAACCGACAATGGTCATCGCGCCAAACAAACCCGCCGTCGTCAGGAACGCCATCCCAATCGAGCCGAGATCATAGACGACAAACAGCAGCGAGAAGATAAACCCATTGAGCGCGGCATAGACAAAAAACAGCACGCCCGCGAGGTCCGCCGACATCCGCCGCATTCCGGCATTGAGGGCGATAACCAGCCCAATCTGGCCGATGAACGACCCGAAAAGAACCACCGGATTGGTGACGATTGCCAACAGCGCTTCGTTGCCACTCACCAGCATGGCAATCAAGGCTGTTGTCAGCAAGCCAACCGTCATCCACATATAGACCAGCCGCATCAGCGGGCGAATTTCAACTCTGGGCGTCGCAACGGCCCAGGGATTTTGTTGCATATCGGAGTTAAACATGATTCAACGCCTCTTTCTCAAACGTATGCAATATTGATTATAAGGTTTTTTGGCAGCTTTGTCGCCTAAAATCTGGTGAGAAATTACCGGCCTACCAACCGCGTGTCCCCGGCCCACCTTTAAACGGGCCAACAATATCGGACGTAATCCACCCACCGTAAAAATCACCCGCCTGAGGCTGAACCAATTCATCATCCACATAACAGGCGTCCATCTTACCCGGATAGACCGCCATGTAACCGCGCAGCGCCTCAAAGCCGGGAGCCGGATTCGGGTAGCTCCACGCGCCGTTTGTGACCTGACGTTCTCCAACTGTAATTGTCCAATAACTGGCCGCGCCCTTAAACTCGCAGGTGGTGTGGTGGCTGGTCGGGGTGAAAAATTCCAGGCGCACCGCTTCCGGCGGGAGGTAATAAACCGGTGGGTGACTGGTTTCCAGCACCCGCAGCGCCCGCGTGGTATCGGCAAGCGTTTCGCCGTTTAAGACCACCCGAATCCGCTTGCTGGTGGCTTCCACACGCGGCGGGCGGGGGTAATCCCACACTGATTCCTGACCTGAGTTTGGTTTATTTGGCCGCATACTGCACCTACCCCTATTTCGATTTCGCTCAACCATCTTAATCAAAAAGGCGAATGGATTGCATTCGCCCAATACACTTCAACCCATTAAAAACGGAGACCCCGTCCGGTCTTATGGATTAGAACCACCCGCGCCGCTCGGTGCGTTCTTCTTTCCAGGGATCACCGTTGTTATGATAACCGGCCTGCTCCCAGAAACCAGGTTTATCCACCGGGCTGAATTCCAGCGCGCGCAAAAACTTGGCGCTTTTCCAAAAATACAGCTTCGGGACAAAGGTGCGCACCGGCCAACCGTGATCGGGTTCCAGCGGCTTGCCATCATATTTGTACGCCAGCAGCACATCATCATCCAGCATGGCTTCCAGCGGCGTATTGGTGGTGTAACCATACTCACAATGGGCAATGACAAACTTCGCCGTTGGTTTCAGGCCGAACAACTTCACAAAATCGCGGAACAAGACCCCTTCCCAGACCATATCAAACTGGCTCCAGCGCGTGACACAGTGAATGTCGGTTTTGATAACGGTGGTGGGCAGTTGGGTGAACTGTTCCCATGTCCAACGCATCTCTTTTTCGACTTCACCAAAAACACGCAAATCCCAGGTGGCCGGATCAAAACGCGGGGTCGGGCCATAGGTCAGCACCGGGAATTTATTGGTCAGCGATTGGCCGGGGGGCAGGCGTCCTTCACTCTTTATCTTTTCTTCTTCGTTACGTCGTTTTAAGAAATCCAAGATGCGCCCTCTTTCTCTCCGGGGGGGTATCGTTGGGGCGATAAAGTTATCACCCCAACCGAGATTTTCCGATTGTACCCTGATTTTAGTGAAAAAGAGGTAGAGCGGGAATGAGTAACCGATAAGACCGGCCCTAATTGTAGGGATTAGTCAGCAGTTCAATTTGCAGCTTCATCAAACCGAGCGTGATTTCATCGCCGTTGCGAACCGGGTAGGCCGCATCTGGGGACAGCCATTCCCCGTTTAAACAGGTGCCGTTAGCGCTGTGGTTATCCACAATCACCACCCGTTCCCCATCCAGTTTAATAAACAGATGTTCCCGCGAAACACCCTGTTCACCACCATTAAAAGCCCCTAGATCAATATCGGGATAGTAATTCTTTTCCGGGTGCGCCCGCCCGACAATAATGGGGTCTTCCAGGTCAAAAATCATCTGAACCTGGGACTGAACTAACCGTAAAGCAATGCGCCAGGGACGCGGCATTCCCAGGTCCAAGGCTTTAATCTCTGGGATCGCCTGGTCGCTGGGTTTAAATTCTGGGCCTAACTTCCTGGTCTCATTTGGCATTATTCTACCCCCGTAATCCTGACGTTCATATGTAGTATAACACGACACCCGTATGAAAAAATCAGATCAGCACATCCTTTAACGATTTTTTTAGTCTTTTTTTATAGTTATGAAGGCCCGCCACTAAAAGGTTGACTTTCGCCAAAGAAGTCTCACTTTTTTTGTGATTTGTTATAATGAGGAGGTTGAGACATTTAGGTGAGATGGAATAGTAGGTAGCAATGTCAGTTCAACCGGCTGAAACACTCCTGATCAGCGCCAATGGGGGCGGCCTCATTCAATCCTTAGACCCCAGTATCTATCGTATTCATGCCATCGCGGATGTCGGCAAGGCGATGGAAACGCTACGCGATGCCCACTATGATCTGATTCTGCTCAATGATGAACTCTTTTCCAAAGAGATTTTTGATGCGGTGAAGGAAATCAAACGCCGGGTTCCCTTGATTCCGGTACTGGTACTGTCAAAAAACGCCGACTCGATCTATCAGACGGATTTAATGGAAGCCGGGGTGGATGATTTTCTGACCAGTGATTTATCCACTGCCGAGCTGCAACGCCGCCTGCGGCTCATTCTGCGGCAGCGGCGGCAGGCCAATATCCTGGCGCAGCGCAATCAGAATTTGCAATCCATGACGCTGTTGGCGCGCCGCCTGCACAGCGCTACCGACCCCCACGCGCTCATTGTAGACACCATTGATAAAGCGTGCAGCACCTTCAAGCTGTACGGGCTGGCAATTGTGTTAAATGCCGACGAACCGTTTCAGATGTACGCCGGACATGAAAACTGTTCCGCCGATGGTACGGTCTACGAGAGCATCCAGTATTTGAAAGATTATGACCCCTTCCGCCGGGTGATTCGCAGCGGCATTGTGCAGGTGTTTCAAAACATCGTCGCTGACCCCCATTATGTGCCAATCCCGGTATTGCCCACACCAGAGTCGGCCATCATCGTGCCGCTGAACTACCAGGAACACAAACTCGGCGCGATGGGGGTTTTTGGCACCAGCCAACTACCGCTCAGTCATGACGATTTGCTGATTTATGAACTGTTTGCCTCGCAGTTTGCGGTGGCTTTGCACAATGCCCGCCATTATCACAGCCAGCGCATCAGCGCCCAATCCAGCCAGCACTTGCTGCGGGCCTGGCAGCGGTTTATCAATCTGCGGTCTTACGACGAAGTGGCAACCAACCTGTACCAGTTGGTTGAAGACATCCCCAACGTCAGCCAATCGCTGGTCTGGATGTACCCCGCTGACCCTAACGATATGAATACGATTATTAAAACCGGACAGGCGGAGGTGGTGGGCTTATTTCAACAGCTTGAGGGCGAGGGGGTGGTGACAAACCTGATTGCGCAACTGGATGAGCGCCGGTTACAGCCCATGACGCTGCAACTGGGATTAGGCCAGAAAGACCCCCTCAGTCCGTTGTTTAAGGCCATGCGCGGCCAGCAGTTGCTCCTAGTGGCGATCACCGATTCAGCCCGCTTGATTGGCGGCATCATCGCCAGCGTTTCCAATAACCGCCAATACAGCAGTGACGATGCCAAAGTGCTGATCGCCAGTCTGGCCCATGCTGCCGGTCTGGCCCTGGAACGCACGACACTCATTGAAGTGACCACCCAACAAACCGGACGCCTGGAAGCCCTGCTCCGTAGTATCTCCGAAGGCATTTTCTTTGTGGATGACACCGGCCATGTAGCTTTCTGTAATCCGCAGTTTTCAGAAACCACCGGCATCAGCCCGTCGGAAGTGCTGTGGCGGGATGCTGCGACGCTGCTCCGGTATCTGGCGCACCAATCTGAAGATGAAGACCGCGTTCTGTTCCAGTTGCAGGAAGCGGTGAACCGCGTCCTCAGTTCCGATACCCAGGTCAACGAGGATTACCCGATTGTTGAAATCGCGCTGCCGGGCCTGGAACGGGACATCCACGTTGAATTTATGCGAATCGCCGGGGTGGATGGCGGCAATCCGGGCTGGGCGGGCATTATCCGCAACAACTCGCGCTTTAAGAGCATGTTTGGCAACCAGACACTGCTGCTGGACGTGATGTCGGAGCGGATTCGTGTGCCCTACGCTCAGGTGCGGGGGCTGCTCTCCACACTGAACGAACAGCACACCCGCTTCAGCCACCGCGAACGCGCCCGTTTCCTGCGGCAGGTGGAAGAAAGTGTGGAAAATCTCGGCCACCTGTGGGAAAACTTCCTCGAAATGTCCGCGTTACAGGTTTCCGGCCTCGCGCTCACCCGCGATCAGGTGGACATTTACGAGATTATCCAGCGCATTCTGGACAGCCGCGCCTTTGCCGATTATCGCCGTCAGGTTCAGATTAAAGCCCCCGCCCGCCTGCCGCTGGTGGAGTTGGACGAGCTGCATCTCGAACTGGCAATCACCAATGTGTTACACAATGCCGTGCATTTCTCCGCCAAAGGGACGCCGGTGATTGTCAATGTGGAGGTTAACGGCGAAGAAGTTCACATCGTGGTGGAAGACCAGGGTATGGGCATCCCGCGGGAACAATTAGACCGCGTGTTTGAACCCTTCTTCCAGGCCAGCAATAACACGATGGAAGAGGGCGCGGGATTGGGCCTGTACCTCAGCCGCGAAATTGTGCAGCGGCATGGGGGCAGCATTTTTGTGGACAGCGACCTGGGACGCGGCACTACCGTCACCATTGCGCTGCCCGTTATTGCCAAAGATGAGCTGGTGAAACATGCGCCCGTCCAGCCCATAACTACCGCGACTCCCATTCCGAAGCGGGCTGAAGTCAAAGAAATGCCAGAACGAGTACCCAATGGGAAGCGCGTTTCTGACCGCCAGCCGCAAACGATTATGGTGGTGGAAGGCCGTTCCAATCTGGTCGCGCACCTGTGCAAACGCCTCGAAGAAGAAAGTTATGAGATGATTGCCTACTTCTCCGGTGAAGAAGCCCTGCGCGATGTGAACAGTGTGCGGCTCGATTTGATTTTGTTGGATGTCAACCTGCCCGACGCCAATGGCCTCGACATCTGCGAACGCATCTGCAAGCGCACCGAAGTGCCGATCATCATGCTGGCCGATGAAGCCTCCGAAGCGGAAAAAGTGCGCGCCCTGATGCTCGGCGCGGATGATTATATCGCCCGCCCGATTAGTGATGACGAACTGATGGCGCGCGTCAACGTGATTTTTCAAACGCCGCCGGATTCCAGACCGCACCCGTGAGC
>DATALK010000112.1:0-1968 GCA_036261085.1 Phototrophicaceae bacterium
GTTCGATCATATTCCTTGAGGTTGATCCTGTGTAATTGATCTGGCTCGACCCGGCATGAGCCGCGCCATTTAACTTTATTGTAATGGGGGAAGCCGCAAAGTCTCAAGCACGAGGTTCAGCCGCACTTCCTGGGTGGACCAGAATTTGTTTAATAAGAACCATTGAGTGGTCTGGGCAAAAAAGTTATACTTCAACCTATGACCTTACTGCCTGTTTTCCAGTCACCTGACCCCAACCTGCTCGTGCGCCCGGTACGTCTGACCGATGCCGAGCCGCTGCACGCGCGCTGCTGGCCGCAGCGCTCCTTTATGACCGTCTACAATATGCTCACGCGCGCGCTTCAGTACGCCAAAGACGAACGCGGCCTGGGGGTCGTGGTCGTGGATGCGGCGGGCGCGGTGCAGGGGTATGGTCAGATGGCCGTCTGGCCGTCGTGTGCGGAAGTCAGCGATTTGGTGGTTGCTGAAGCCTATCGCAGCCAGGGCTGTGGCACGGCCATGATCCAACACCTGGTTCGGGCCGCGTACCGGCTGGGCACGCCTGCCGTTGAAATTGGCGCAGCGGTCAGCAACACCCGCGCGATCAGGCTGTACCAGCGGTTGGGTTTTGAGGACAGCCATACTTTGACGCTGAATCTTGGCAGCGGGCAGGAGCCAGTTTTATTCCTCCGGTTGGAACTCCAGAACGTCAAATTTGGTTAAGGCCCAACTGAAAACCGGAATACAACAGATGGTTTCAGAGAAAGCAACCGGACCGCAAAGCGCTGATCCTCTGCGGTGTACGGTGAGCGGAGATGCGGTCGTTAAAAACCTTCGAATCGGAATTTAGATCCGTTCCCGCGTCTGGAAGAATAAGGCGCGTTTTTCGCCGGGCAGCGTGTAATCAAACCCGCAGGACATGAAAAAATCATCGGCGGAAGTCACGGCCATCACTTCGAGGATGTGTAAATCGCGGGCGCGTTCGGTGCAGGCGCGTACCAGCTTTTTGCCGAGGCCCAGACCCCGCGCTTCGGCGGAAACAGCGAGGCTGCGAATTTCCGCCAGCTTAGGCGAATAGACTTCCAGCGCCGCGCAGCCTACCATCTGGCCGTCCATATCCGCCACGAAAAAACACGGCAGCAGTTCTTCCAGTTCGGTCAGCGTCCGGGGGAGGAGTTTGCCTTCTTCGACAAACGGTTTGAGAAAGTCCGCCAGCGTCTCCGCGTCCATTGCCGCTGCTGGTCGAACGATTACTTCGGTTTTCGTCGCCATATCAAAAAATTGCCTATCTGCGTTTCACGCTCGTAATTAAAAATCAGCCAGTTATTGAGTTCGGTGTAGGCTTGCAGCAGCGTGTGCGAGTCCTCGTGCCGTCCCGTCACCCAGGGCATATAATCGGCTTGCAGCACCAGCACATACGGGGGTAAGGCCGCCCACAGCGTCTCGACGGTCTCCTGCCGCCACGCCGCCGGATACCAATCCGCCACCAGCGGAAACTGGAAGATAAACCGCGCCGCCGGATTTAAGCCACTTAAATAGTATACCTCCGGCCTGAACCCCCAGATGAATAACGAATCGCCGGGGGCGACACGCTCTCGCAGGAAATTGACCACCTGTAATGATTCATCAGCGATAAATTCTCCGCCCTGAAAATGATGATAGTAGGCGAGTTGGTCTTCCTGCCCGGTCAGATACGGCCAGAATTTCGGCCAGATACCCGCCGCCAGGATCGCCAGCAGCCCCAGAACGGCAGCCAGGGTTAACGGCAGGTGCAGCCGCTCAGGTAATTGCCGATTGAGCATTTGCAGCAGCCGATCCAGGCTGTCAGCCGCCAGCAGCGCCAGTGGTGGCAGCAGCGGCAGCCAGTGGTAATCGTATCCTTTCGCCTGCACCAGCATCATAACCAGCGCTGCCAGCGCCCAGAGCAGCACAAAAACCCAGACCTCACCCCCGCCGCACGTGGCGCGACTCCCCCTCTCCATAGTATGG
>DATALK010000114.1:0-3264 GCA_036261085.1 Phototrophicaceae bacterium
TTTCGATCACGGCGATGCCGGATGTTAACGGGCAGCCCAGCGGTTATCTGGCGATGGTGACGGACATCACGGATCGCAAACAGGTGGAGGCAGCGCTGCATGAAGCCAATGCCTACAACCGCAGTTTAATCGAGGTCAGCCTCGATCCGTTAATAACCATTGCGCCGGACGGTAGGATTACGGATGTGAATGTCGCCACTGAAATTATTACGGGTTATTCCCGCCAGCATTTGATTGGTACGAACGTTTCTAACTATTTCACCGTTCCTGACCGGGTTCACGCGAGCAATCAGCGCGCCTTTGATGAAGGCGCGGTGCGCGATTATGAATTGGAAATCCGCAACCGCAATGGGCGAACCAAATCCGTCCTGTATAACGCAGCCGTGTACCGGGATGAAGAAGGTCTAATTCAGGGGATTTTTGCCGCCGCCCGCGATATTACGGATCGGAAATTGATCGAACATGCGCTGCGGCAAAGTGAGGAACGCTTCCGCGCCATTTTTGAATCGTCGGTTTTGGGGATTGCCCTGACGAATCTCAGTGGCGGCGAATTGCAAGCGAACCCGGCGTTCCAGAAGATGCTGGGGTACAGTGCGGAAGAATTGTATCGCATGGATTACACGCAGATTACCCATCCCGACGATCTGGCCGCCGAGCAGGGATTGGTCGCCAGGTTGCAAACCGAGGAGCGCCAATCTTACCAGTTTGAAAAACGCTACCGGCGGCGCGATGGCAGCGTGTTCTGGGTCTATTTAACCTGTTCGCTCATTTATGACGAAGCGGGCAAGCCAGTTAATATGTTAGGGATGGTTGAAGATATTACCGATCGCAAGCTGATGGAAGCGCGAGCGCTGGAACTGGCCGCCGAACGGGGCCGAATGATGGTGCTTGCCAGTTTTATTCGAGACACCGGCCACGAATTTCGCACACCGCTTTCGATCATTAATACCAGCCTGTATCTGTTGGAACGCACCCCTGACCCCAGTTTGCGACGGGAGCAGGTCCTAAAAATCGAGCAGCAGGTCGCCAATATTGCCTCCCTGGTGGATAGTCTACTGATGATGTCCCGCTTAGACAGCGAAATTAATCTGCATACCGAAGCGGTGGTAATCAGTAACTTGGTACAGTTGGCCGAAGCCACACTATCAGCGGCGATTCAGGAAAAAGGTTTGACGATTCACCGGGAATTTGCCGCCGATTTGCCCCCCACTGCGGCTGATCCCGAAAAGTTGGGCTTAGCGCTGACCCATATCCTGGGCAATGCAGTTCGGTATACCCCGCCAGGCGGCCACATCACTCTTAAAACCGACCAGCGCCAGCGCCAGGTGGTGGTCACCATCCAGGACACCGGCACCGGCATTAAGCCGGAGTCGCTGGCGTATATTTTTGACACGTTTTTCCGTGAGGACAGTTCGCACAGCACGCCCGGTTTCGGGCTGGGCCTGCCCATCGCCAAAAAAATTATTAACCAGCATGGCGGCACGATTGAAGTCGAAAGCGAATTGGGAAAAGGCAGCATCTTCAGAGTAATTCTGCCCATTGCCGAAAATGACTAATCGCTGCCGTGCGACTACACCAGCGATATTTGCATAATGCTCAGGTGGTGGGGGCCAACATTGGTTTCGATGACTTGCCACCCGCGCCGCGCATAAAAATTGACTTCCTCGACGGCGGAAAGATACAGCGTGCGCTCGCCTAACCGTTGGGCAGCAGCACACACGGCGCTCACCAACTGCGACCCCACACCTTGCTGGCGATACTCCGGCAGCACATACAGCGCGGCCAACCAGGGCCTTAAGTCGGGTTTCTCTTTAACGTCATTTTCGATCAGACTGACGGTTCCTACGGGCTGCTCGTCGGCCATTGCCACCAGCGTGAGCGGAATTTGCGGCCCGGCCAAATGATTTTGCAGCAAAGCCAGCAGAACTTGAACCGGCACATCTGGCGACCAGAACTCGTGATGAATCCAGTTGGCGATCAGTGGGAGGAACTGCGGAACGGCAGACAGGTAAATAACTTTTATCATAACAAGACCCCCTTTAGAACCTTTAACAGTATATTTGAATGCTACTGATGGATTCAAGCATGATCCGGCTGTCAATCCGACGAAAGACCGAGGCCAAATCAGCCGCATGGCGGACGCAATCGAGCCGGGGTTGGGCGTAAGATAGGAAGGTTGAGTAGTAATAAGAAGGAGGCGTAAATGGACGACTACGACGCCAAAAATCATCTGCGTGACTTACACCGGGAAGCGGAAGAACGCCGGTTAGCCCAATTAGCGCGCGCGGGCCGCCGCCCAAAATCACGTCGCCGGTCACTGCTTGCCAGCAGTCTGCAACTGCTGACGCTGAAACTGATGCGCTAAACGTGACTATTTCCGGGGATGGGAGATGTGTCCACTTTCCTGCTATCCCCTAATTGCCCCAGATGTGGTCACTTTCCTGGGGCAACGATACCAAAAACCCGGCGTGTTGGCCGGGTTTTTGGATTCCTGTGCCGATATGAAATCTTGCCCAACCTACCCCAGCACGTCCCAGACTTCCAGCTTAGTTTGTACACGCCGGATGACCTCATCGGTGAACTCGGTAGTGCTGGCGTGGCCGCCTAAATCCGAGGTGCGCATTCCGGCGTGAACGGCTTCCAGCGTGGCCTCATAGATGGCGCGGCTGGCGAGGGTCGCCGCATCCGTGCGGACATAACGCAGCAAGGCGGCCCCGGCCAAAATCATTGCCATCGGATTAGCGATATTTTTCCCCTGCAAGTTGGGCGCGGTTCCATGCGGCGCTTCGGTCAGGGCCACTTTGACATCAAACTGCTCATCAAATGCCAGGATGACCGACTCCGCCCCGGCAATGGTGCCAAACATCTTTAACACCAGATCGCTGAGATTATCGCCGTCGCGGTTGAGCGCGGGAATTACCAGGGCCTCACCGTTGGTTTCCAGCAGCAGCGCGTAGGTAGCGTCAATTAACTGCGGGTCATAAATCACATCGGGATGGCGTTCGTGGGCGGCGTCCATTTCCTCTTTAAACATGCCTTCGTAAACCGGGCTGACGGTGTATTTTGGCCCGCCAAAAACTTTGGCGTTGGTGCGCCCCGCGTAGCGGAAGGTGAACTCCGCAACAGCATGACACGTGCGCCGGGACAGGCGGCGCGTACTGTAGGCGATTTCGTCCAGACCGCTGCCTTCGCGCCACTCTTTGGCGTTGTATTCGCCGTCTACCGCCATACGGACAACCGCAATGGGCTGGTGAACGCCCGCCG
>DATALK010000124.1:0-7180 GCA_036261085.1 Phototrophicaceae bacterium
CAAGTTTGGGCAGATTATACCATTCTGCTGAAAGTCCACCTAATGCACAATGAGGTCAGGTTTTGCCAAATGCTGAGGTTTTACCATGTCGGCCCCCATACCAATCACGCCGGAGACACTCGTCACCACCTATCTCCAGATGACCCATCCCTCCCAATTCAGCCCGGCCTTTGTGGAAGATCAGCGCCTTGTCATCCTGAAAATGGAACTACCGGATGTGGCCTTTTACCGCTTCCTGTACGACGAAGTGGGCCGGGACTGGCGCTGGCGTGACCGGCTGCTGATGACCGAGGAAGCGTTACAGCAGCTCCTGACCCACCCCGGCGCTTCAGTCTATGTGTTATATGTGGCCGGTGTGCCCGCCGGTTATGTGGAATTGTGTCAGGAGGGTAACGATACCGAAATCACCTATCTGGGCCTGCGAACGGCTTACATGGGCAGCGGTTACGGCAAACATTTACTGAGCTACGGTATCAACGAGGCGTGGAAAAACGGCGCGCAGCGGGTCTGGTTGCACACCTGCAACCTGGATGGCCCCCACGCCCTGACCAATTATCTCAAACGCGGTTTTAGCGTCTATAACATTGACGAAACACCCATGCCCGCGCGTTACAGTTAACCCAATTTTTGAGAAACACAAAAGGCGAACCAACAGTTCGCCTCTTCGCCTAATTTCTTTCCTTTACGGATAATATTACAAATCAAGCCAATGTAAACACGGCTTCATCCACCACTGGGTCACTTTCGACGCGCACGGGTTCCATTTCAAAGAAAGCCTCATTATCCCAAAAGGCACTGATTTTATGCGGCAGCATCAAATCGTTGATAAACGCCTGCTCTTCGGATAGGTGCAGCGCAAACCGCTGCTGGCGGTTGGTATCCGGGTTAAGACACGTCAAACTGACGGTCTCCAGCGTCCGATTCGCCCGCAGCGCCAATTCCAGGCTGTTATTGATGCGGGTATTCGTCGCCCCCAAACGGTTATCGTCCAGCACATCCAATTTCACAAAATGCTCACCCAACGGCGTTAGCAGCAGGGCCGCAATCGCCCACAAACGGCTCTGCATCGAACGGATTTGATCGGGTTCATCTACCACTTGCGGGGATTGATTACCCCGCGCATGACGGTAAAACATGCCATCAAACGCCTCGATGCCGCGCTGCACTTCCACCCCAATCGGCTTTACAGTAAAATCCCAGCGCATCGAAGTCGGAAACTGAAAACGGGCAGTGGCTTCCACCGGAACCCAGGTTACAATTGGCCCCAGCTTAACCCTGGCTCGCCCTTTAAAATCCACCTGTAAACTTTCAATCGCGGGAGGGCGCAGTCCATATCGCGCTTCAATCGCCCGCCGCAGCAAATCTTTAGCGGCCGGGTCTCCCTGGGCTAATAACAATACCGGCACTTCAGCCTCCTTATAGCTTCTGGCTGCCTGATCTTCAGTTTTCTCTTAAGTAAGGATAGACAGTATTCTCGACAACAGCCTAAAAATTCACAAAAAATTGATATTCAGTCGTTGCCCTTATCATAACCGCAATACGCCTTAATGAACATAAAAGTTGTAAAAGATTACATTCTTTTCATAAACCGGAGCGCGGAAAGCTAACGCGCTCCAGTTTAGCTCAACTATAGCGCAATTAATAGCAGGAGTGCGGCTGGCCGCTGTACTCACTTAAGCCAAAAGCCAGGTTATGGTTAAAAGCGTACAAAAACTTCGGTTCCGGCTGCGTGGACTGAACAAAGGTGACAGCCCGAATGCCGCAGCCATCGGCTTCCCGTGAGGGGGTATTACGCGGGTTGATTTCCTGGCCGTTGACCGTTAACGCCCACTGATAAACTGCCGGTTCGACCTGAACGGTTAACGTCTCAAAATGACATTCAGTTTCATCTATCACCCCAGAATACTGATACAAAATGGCTCCGGTCTCATTGATCGCGGTCAGTTCAACCGCATCACCGGGTGTGCCGCAAATTTCCACATCAAACGGATTACCGACTCCGGCCCGGTACGGGAAGCGGGCAATCACTGGCAGTTGGTCGGGATTGTCTTGAATCCCAGATGACCTAAAGAAATTCACCAGTGCCAGCTCCTGGTCGTCTTTCAAACTTGTATCAATAAAATACTGTCGCCCAGTGGCTACTGGCAAGTCCAGACCATGTGCCAAGCCTAACATATAGACTGTCACCTGCTTTATCCACGCCGCGTGCATTTTATGGCCGGAGTCCAACGTCACAAAGGCGGCGTGTGGGATGTCCAGTTCCGTCAGGCGGCGCTCAAAAGCTAAAAAGGGGAAAAGCGGGAAAAAAGCATCGTGAACACCGGCGGAAATGACAATCTTTTTGCCGCGCAGCCTTTCCGCCAAACCAAAAGCGCTACGGGCATCGGCGGCTTCCGGCACACCTGTACCAATCAGAACTTCCATCAGCGGTGACGGATTAAGGCCCAGATATTGGCGATCCGAATCATACCGCCAGGCGTTTTCATCACCGCTGACCAGCGTCCCAATCCCGAACATTGAAGGATATGTCAGCGGGTCAATCTGGCTGAGCGTGCCGTAATGGGTCGGCGGGACTTCCGCAAACACCGCCCGCACGGTGTAATCCAGATCAAGCGGGTTAATCGCCCACATCAGCGCCGAACCCCCACCCCGGCTGCCCCCGGCGGTCACGACATTGTTTTTGTCGCCGCCGTTCTGGTCAATCCAATCCAGAAACGCGCCGACGGAACGATAGGTCACTTCGTCAATGCCCTGGCTTTCCGTGCCCCCCGCATTACTTATTACGCCAATAAAACCCCGCCCCGCCAGAGTCACACTGGCCGCCACGAGACGCGGCAGGATGATTTCCGGTTCATCAAAAAACCGGCGGTTATTGCTGGTTCCCGCGCCGTTGCCGCTCAACAGCACCGGCAGTTGGGCCTCTTTTTTCCAGCCCGGTGGCAAAAAGATAGTGTACAGCGCGCCTTCCACCGGCACATTGTTGACAATTTGCAGCGCCGCGCTGCCTTCCGTGACCGCGTTCCAGTCGTTCAGCAGCGCCACTTTCAGGCCGGTTTCCGCTTCGATCATGGCGGTTACTGCTTCCGCGCGTTCCTGGGTCACGGCGTAATAATCATTTTCGCGGTTGTTGTAAACGCCGTAACTGGCCTGAAGCGCATCGCGCGGCGCGGGTTGCACGCCGCCAAAATCCGGGTAATGGGTGGCAACGGCATATTGGGGCGCGTCCTGGGCTGCCACAACGCCAACCAACCAGAGGGAAACAAAGATCAATGGCAGTAAGCGAATTCGCATGGTTAACCTCTCAAGCTAAAAAAGGCACCTATCCTCCATTATCGTCCTTTCCGCTGGCTGCCACAATGAACTAGGTCGCCTAAAACAGAACTTTTGTTTCGTTTTGTGCTATGATAATCAGAATTTGTGTTCGATGGAATCCAAACAGATGAAACGCAATAAATACAATAACCGGCACATCAAACGCGGCGAACTCACCTTTGACAGCGAAGCCGAGGCCAAACGCTACGTGCGCCTGAAGGCGTATGAGGACGCGGGGCATATCAGCGAACTCGAAGTTCATCCCCGGTTTCAACTCCTGCCAGCATTCACCGATCGGACTGGCAAACGGCAGCGGGCCATTGTTTACGAGGCGGATTTTTCGTATCTGCAAGATGGGGTGCGTGTGGTCGAAGATGTAAAGGGCAAAGAAACCGAGGCGTTTAAGCTGAAGCAGAAATTTTTCCTGGCGCAGTATCCCGATTTAGACCTGCGCATTATCGCGGCCAGGTAGTACGGACACAATATATTGTGTCCGTACCATAACCATGCGGTTTAATACTTCGGCAGCGAACGGTCAATCTGGTCAGCCCAGGCCAGGATGCCGCCTTTGACATTCAGCAGTTTGTTGGTATATCCGGCCTCGCGCAAAAAACGAATCGCATCGGCGCTGCGCACCCCGGAACGGCAGTGAACAATCACCTCGCGGTCATCGGGAATATCCCCCAACACGGTTTCCTCGCGGCGTTTGCGCCCCGCCAGCACGGCGTTTTTTTGCCGCCTGGATTTCCCCTTTGGGAATGCGCAGTGTGCCATCCAGCGCCACAATCTGCCACTCATGCGGGTCGCGTACATCGAGGATAAGCAGTTGCTCACCCGCATCCAGGCGCGTTTTGAGTTCGCGCACCGTAATTTCATCCACTGGCGTCTCCTTTGTGCCATTCGCACTGCGGTATTCGCTGCGATCATGAGCGGGCATCCCGCAGAACTGCTCGTAATCAATCAACTCGACTTCATTCGCTGGCACGCCACACACCGGACAGGCGGGGTCTTTCCGCAGCTTGAGCGTGGTAAAACTCATTTCCAGCGCATCATACAGCAGCATTCGCCCGACCATTGGCTCACCAATGCCGAGAATCAGTTTAATGGCTTCGGTGGCCTGTAACGTGCCAATCGTTCCCGGCAAAATACCGAGGACGCCGCCCTCGGCACAGCTTGGAACCAAACCGGGCGGCGGTGGCGTCGGGAACATGCAGCGGTAACACGGCCCTTCTTTGGCGTAAAACACGCTTAACTGGCCTTCAAAGCGGAAAATACTCCCGTATACGTTCGGCTTGCCCAGCTTCACACAGGCATCATTGACCAGATAACGGGTCGGAAAATTGTCCGTCCCGTCAATAATCACATCATAGGGTGCCAGCAGTTCCAGCGCATTGGCGGATGTGAGCGGCACATTGTATTTATCCACTCGCAGCGCGGGATTGAGGTCTTTCATGCGCTTTTCGGCGCTGTCCACTTTTAATGTGCCCACGCTGGCCTGCCCGTGAATCACCTGCCGCTGGAGATTCGACTCATCCACGACGTCATAATCTACCAGACCGATGCGGCCAATCCCCGCCGCCGCCAGATACAGCGCCAGAGGGCTGCCTAAGCCGCCCGTACCGACCAACAACACGCTGGCGGCTTTTAACCGGCGCTGCCCCTCAATGCCGACTTCCGGCATAATCACATGGCGGCTGTAACGCCGGATTTCTTCATTCGATAAATCCGCTAACTCATTGACTACCGGTAACATCATGTTCCTTTCCGTATTACGCCACCAGTTCGATCTGGCGTTTTAACTTGGCCGCGTCGGCCACCCCATGATTGACCTCACGCGGCTGACCGTGTGGGTCAAGGATAAAGGTGGTCGGGGCCGAAAACACCCCCCAACGATCAGCAGCATCGGGATTTTCCACCGCGTCAATCTGAATGATCTGGATGTTATTTTCGCCTAACTCCGTCCGCAGCCGCGACAAAGCAGGCTGCTGCTGCGTTTTGCAAGGGATACAGCCGGGGGTTGTAAAGTAGACAATCGCCGGGATACCGGGTTTAAAATCATCCAAAATCGGGTCAACCGCCGCCGTTGCAGCGGCCCGCTGCAAATTACGCTGCTTCAAAAGCTGGTAGGCGGCAAAAGCCAGCGCCAGCAGAACAACGGCCAGTACCAGCCGTTCGACCATGATTAACCCTCCACCGGGGCATATTTAAAGCCCGGTACGCCCAACCGGTGCAATTGATAATACATCCAGCAGCCCAGGCAGAAGTTCAGCCAGAAATTGACGTTCGCCAGCACAATCACAATCCACACCAGTACCCACGCCGGCGTCGGCGCTCCCGCCAACAGCAAAATCGTGGCAACCGTGTTGAACACCCCGCCGATCAGCACCGCGAACCGGTGTGGTTCGGGATTATCCGCGATAACGTTTGGCTTCACCAATCCACTGGGCTTGATGACCTTCAGATACAACAACCGGTACGGTGCAAACGGCACATCCAGCGCGCCAAGCAGTTGCGCCAGCGCCACTAAAGCGATTAACGGCCAACTGTTCAGCACAAAACCGGCCAGCAGCAAAATAATGGTCGCCGCCTGTCCCACTTTAATTCCCGTTTGATCCACTTTTCGCAGTGTTACGCCCGCCATAATTGCCTACCTTATCACACCTGCTTATCCGTTATTCTTACTCGTTAAAACCCATCTATCCGATCAACCAACAGCGACCGCTTTAGCCCCCGGCGATACTGGGGATAATCCGCAGACTGGCGTCCATTTCGATTTCAGTCCCCAGACCATCGAGGAAGCGCACATCCTCGTCATCCAGGAACACATTGACAAAATTGCGCAGTTCCGCGCCATTAAACAGATGTTGGCGCAGTTCCGGGTACTGCGTGACCAGATCATCCAACGCCGCGCCCACTGTGCCACCACTGACATTGATCTGAGATTGATTGGATGTATAAACCCGCAGCGGAGACGGAATTTTAATTGTTGCCATGACTACTCCTTCAAACGTTCGTTAGAATTTCACCCAAGTCCTGGGCGGGAGTTGAACCCACTTCGACGCCTTTGCAGGGCGCTGCCTGACCGTTCGGCCACCAGGACATCATTACATTACTATCGCTTACCGTTGCGCCGCTCCCACACATTACTCAGAAAACCGCCCACAATATGGGTCATCGTTTCGACTTCCACTAAAAACGAATCATGCCCAAACGAGGCTTCAATATAATGATGCTCAACCCGCATCTCCTCATCTTCCAGTGCGTTCACCAATTCCATGGCCTGGTCACGGGTATACAACCAATCACTGGAAATGCTCACCACCAGGAACGGACACTGCACCCGCTTAACCGCCGCGCGGATGGAACCATAACCATCGGCCACATCGTAATAATCCAGCGCTTTGGTGATGTACAAATAGCTGTTGGCGTCAAACCGCTCGACAAATTTTTCACCCTGATGTTTCAAATAACCTTCCACCGCAAAATCGGTTTCAAAGTTGTAGGCCAGCTTATCGCCATTCTGCGGGCGACGGCCAAATTTCTGATTGAGTGAGCTTTCGCACATATACGTTGCATGGCCGATCATACGTGCTACCGCTAAACCAGCGGCTGGCGGCGGGCCATCGTAGTAACAGCCACCGTTCCAATTAGGATCAGCGTAAATGGCCTGCCGCCCAATCTCGTTAAAGGCGATATTCTGGGTCGAAGAACGCGGCGTGCTGGCGATAAACAACACCGAGCCGACCCGCTCCGGGTAATCTACCGCCCATTGGAGCGCCTGCATTCCGCCCATGCTGCCGCCACCCACCGCGAACAGCTTTTGAATGCCCAGGTAATCCAGCAGATGGCGCTGGGCAGCGACCATATC
>DATALK010000126.1:0-4403 GCA_036261085.1 Phototrophicaceae bacterium
AGAATATTTTATTGACGGGATGCAACCAGAAGTCGAACAGGCCGTGCGCGCGGCGGTAGCGCATCTGGAAAGCCTGGGCGCGGAAGTGGTGGAACTCAGTTTGCCCCACACCGAATACAGCCTACCGGTGTATTACCTGCTCGCCCCGGCGGAAGCCAGCGCCAATCTCGCACGTTACGACGGCATTCGTTTTGGGCCGCGCGTGGAAAAAGGCGAAATGTGGCCGACCTACAAAGCCACCCGCAGCCAGTTTGGGCCGGAGGTCAAACGGCGAATTATGCTGGGCACGTATGCGCTGTCGGCGGGGTACTACGACGCTTATTACGGCAAAGCGCAGGCCGTCCGCACGCTCATCAAGCGCGACTTTGATGACGCCTTCCAAAAAGTGGACGTGATTGCCACACCGACTTCGCCCACCACCGCGTTTAAGATCGGCCAGAACACCGATGACCCGCTGCAAATGTATCTGGCGGATGTGTTCACGCTCCCCGCGAGTCTGGCGGGTATCTGCGGCTTAAACGTGCCGTGTGGTTTTGACCCGCAGGGCCTGCCGATTGGGATGCAGCTTCTCGGTGCAGCCTTTAAAGAGGATGTCGTGCTGCGCGTGGGCCATGCTTATGAACAAAACACCGCGTGGCATAAACAGCGGCCTGAAATTCAGGTGGCGTAAAAAAGTGACGGCCTCCCAACGTGGAGGCCGTTTTTTATGCTCGGATTATACCTGCGGTTCTGTCTGGCTGTCGTAGGCGCGCTGTAACGCGGCGATGTCAATCTTCTTCATTTGCAGCATGGCCTGCATCACACGCTGCGCCTTGACCGGATCAGGGTCGCTCATCAGTTCGCCCAGCGCACGGGGAATAATCTGCCACGACAGCCCAAATTGATCCTTCAGCCAGCCACACATCTGTTCCTCGCCGCCAGCGGAGAGTTTTGTCCACAAGGTATCCACCTCGGCCTGGGTTTCGCAGTCCACCAGCAGCGAAATCGCCTCCGTGAATTTGAACTCCGGCCCACCGTTAAGGGCCATAAACTGTTGGCCTTCCAGTTGGAAGGTGGCGCTCATGACGGTTCCGCTCGGCCCCGGCCCGCCGTCGCCATAACGACTGACGTTGATGATTTTCGAGTTCTTAAAGATCGAAACATAGAAGTTGATGGCCGCTTCCGCCTTGTCATTGAACCACAGATACGGGGTAATTTTTTGCATACGATAGGTTCTCCTCTGGTCTAACGGTGACTGATTTCACAGAACAGATGTATCGTAACCCAATCAGCAGGCCGTGTCTTGTATAAAATGGCAAAGCTCGTGTTCAGAACGGGTGCTTTTCTGCTGACGATTGGTGGCTTTATACCCACTGCAAGCGGCTTATGCAGCGGTAGCCAGACTTAAATCTGGGTTAAATTTTCAGATTGCGCCGTACAATGGGAAGTAGCAATTATTGAAAGAAGAAAATGCCCCACGTTTTACTGATTGATGATGAAAAACGACTGACCGACCCCTTACGCGCTTCCTTTGAGCGGGCCGGGTATCAGATCACGGTTGCCAACGACGGTCACACGGGCCTGAGTCTGGCGCTGGTTGAAAAACCGGATGTGATTGTGCTGGACGTGATGATGCCCGGACTGGATGGCTGGCGCGTCTGTCAGGCGGTGCGCCAGCACAGCAACGTGCCAATTATTATGCTCACCGCGTTGGATGACAGCCTGGATCGCATTAAAGGGTTGGAACTGGGCGCTGACGATTACCTTGTTAAACCGTTTGGGTTCAAAGAAATCGAAGCGCATATTCGGGCCATGCTGCGGCGGGTACAGCTTGATCGTGGCAGCCAACCGCCCCAGCCCATCAAAGTTGGGGAGATTGTCCTTGATTTGGAAGCCCATATCGTGACCAAAGGCGGCCAGGAAATTGCGCTGCGGCAAAAAGAGTTCGAAATTCTATCGTTGCTGATGGCGAATATCGGCAAGGTTGTGACGCGGGAACGGCTGTTTGATGAAGTCTGGGGGACGGATTGGCTTGGCGATACCCGCACCCTTGATGTTCACATGAGCTGGCTGCGGGCGAAGTTGGAAGACGATCCGGCCAATCCCCTGTATCTGCAAACCATACGCGGCGTGGGTTACCGCTTCACTGAACCCGATGGGGGTTAGACAGCCATGTTAAGCCGGTTGACCATTCGGCAGCGAATCTTAGCAACTTTTATCGTTATTGTTCTGGCTGGTGGCGTCGTGCAGCTGCTCATTGCCGGACAGCAGCTACAAAGCACCCTGCTGGAGTTTTACCAGCATCATTTGGAAACCGATGCGCTGTTAGTGACCGCGACCTTTTCCGAGCCGTTTGAGAAGTATTTAGAGGGCGAAGGCACGAGCGGAATGCAGTGGACACTGGCAACACTGCAACAAAAGGTCGGCCATGATTACCTGATTGTAGATCATAACTTTAGTGTGATTGGTTACACGGCAAATGCGGGTTCGGCAACGACCAGTCAAGTAGCGGAAACCCCCGAACTCTTACAGGCGAAAACTGATCGGATCGGCGCTGACATTCGCCCGGCGGCGGACGGCCAGGATTACCTGTACGTCGCCGTCGCCATCCAGTATGAAAATGAAATATTAGGTTATCTCGTCCTGTCGGAACCGATGCAACCCGCTTACACGGAGATCAATCAGCGCTGGTTAGAATTGGCAAGTGCTACCCTGCCGGTGGTCGCTTTGGTGATCGCCGCCAGCCTGTGGATTTCCGGCACGATTTCCCGTCCCATTCAAAAACTGCGCAATTCGGCCCTGAAAATGGCGCAGGGAGCGCTGGACACCCGGATTGAGATCGCCTCCCAGGATGAAGTCGGCCAACTGGCTCAAACTTTCAACTATATGGCGGGACAAATTGAGATGCTCATCAAAGCCCAGCGCAGCTTTGTGAGTAATGCCGCCCACGAACTGCGAACGCCGCTGATGACCCTTAAACTGCGCGCGGAAGCCCTGGCTGACGAAACCTTGCCAGCGGCAGAACAGGAAACGTATCTGGGGGAAATTCGCCAGGAAATTGACCATATGGCCGAATTGGTCTCATCCCTGCTGGTACTGGCCCGGATTGATGAGGGACGCCATTCCGCTAACGGAACCGTCACCGATACCACTTCGACGCTGCACGACATTGCCCGACACTGGCGGATCGAGTCGGAAAAAGCAGGTTTACACTTTGCCGCGGAGATTGCATCGCAACTGCCGGAACTGCCGCTGAGTCCCAATGATCTGCGTCTGGTGCTGGACAACTTGCTGGGAAACGCCATCAAATATACGCCCCAGGGCGCTCTTCATCTGCAAGTGTCACAGGATGCGCAGGCGGTTTGGCTGGAAGTTACGGATACCGGGATCGGTTTTACACCGGAACAGGGTTTGCACCTGTTTGATCGTTTTTATCGTTCCGAACAGGCGCGCGGCCAATTTCCCGGTAATGGTCTGGGATTATCTATTGTGAAAGCCATCCTGGAACAGTATGGTGGTCAGATTGAAGGCCACAGCCCCGGCAGTGGACACGGGACGACCTTTAAGGTTCGTCTCCCAAAGACGCCGGATCCAACCAGTCAAGCGCCTGATCCACTTCGGCTGCCGGATCCCCCAACGGTTCCAGATGGGTGGTTATCGTAATCGGGCTGTGGAGCTGCCGAAGCTCCGCTTCTAACTTTTCCAGTAAATCGTGGCCGCTTTGGACCGTCCAGTCTCCCGGCACGAGGACATGGCAACTCAAAAACCAGCGTGCCCCGGATTTGCGCGTCCGCAGGCCATGCCAGCGAACACCCTGGGCCTGATAGCGTTCCAGAATGGCGGTCATCCTGGATAATTCATCCGGCTCTAACGCGCTGTCCATTAAGCCCATGAGCGAACGTTTCAGCAGTTTAACCCCTGACCAAACAATATTGAGGGCCACCAGCAAGGCGACAATCGGGTCGAGCCACAGCCAGCCCGTCACGGCTACCGCGCCGATGCCCACCACGACCCCCGCCGATGTCCAGACATCCGTCATCAAATGTTGGGCGTCGGCTTCCAGGGTAATGGAGTTATAGTTTTTACCCGCCCGCAGCAGAATTCTAGAGGCCGCCAGATTAATCAACGAGGCGCCGACGGACAGCATCAGCCCAACACTAACCTGTTCCAAGGGCTGGAGATTCAGCAGGCGCTCGATACTGGTATAAGCGATACTTAACGCGGCCACCAGAATAAGCGCCCCTTCAACCCCGCTGGAAAAATACTCCGCTTTATCGTGACCAAAATTATGCTGATCGTCGGCGGGACGGGCCGCAACGGCCAGTGCGCCCAGCGCCACAATAGCGGCAATCAGGTTGACGCCGGATTCCAGCGCATCGGACAGCAGCCCCACCGAACCCGACAGGAGATAAGCGGCAAACTTA
>DATALK010000356.1:0-6308 GCA_036261085.1 Phototrophicaceae bacterium
GAACTTTACGAGCTGGTGCGCGAACATCCGCGTTATCAGTGGATTGAGATGGTCAAGGCCGGACGGATGTTGTCGTCGCCCACCGTATGGGAAGACCTTGCCAAAACGCTGCTGACCACCAATACCACCTGGAATATGACCCGCCAAATGTGCCAGCGGTTGGCGGCCCTCGGCACACCCTACCCTGGTGGCGGCCATGCTTTCCCCGCGCCAGAGACCATCGCCGCCATGAACGCGGATGAACTCTACCGGCAGATCAAAGCACTCAAAGGGTTTGGGGATTATGCCGCCGGGAGTATGCTCAAACTGCTCGGCCATTTTGACCGGTTGGCGACGGATACCGCCTGCCGCGCGGTGTACAAGGATGGCATTAATGGAGGCGTGGCAGCGGCTAACGACAAGGAAATCGCTGCTTATTATGCGCCATTTGGCCGCTGGCAGGGCTTAATCCAGTGGATGGACGTGATGGAAGACTGGCTGCGAACGGGCTGATGTTTGCGAATGCTTGAACTTTATATCTTGCTTATGAGTGTTTAACCGGGAGGGCGTGCATTGAACTTGTCCCGGTTTTTGATTCACGGAAATGACAACAAAAAGGATGGAATTTATGCGGGGTGTGTTGTTACTTTTACTGGTTGTTGGGGTCTCGCATTTGATTGTTACCGCTCAGGAAGTTGCTCCCGAACTGCCGCAAGCGGGGGAAACGCGCGTGGATAAATTCGGCATTGAGCAGGTGTATGTTCCGGCAGGCTGTTTTCTGATGGGAACCAGCGAGGCCGAAGCCGATTATGCCCGCTCACTGGACGCGCCGGAATGGGCCGCTAAACGGCTGCCGTCCGAACAAGCACAACATGAAGTGTGTCTCAGCCAGGGGTATTGGATTGATCGTTACGAAGTGACCCATGCGGCGTTTCAGGCGTTTGTGGACGCGGGCGGCTACACTACGCCGGATTATTGGTCGGACGCGGGGCAGAAGTGGCTCAAGCGCCAGAAAGTCGAACGGCTGCCGGTTGAATGTGCAGATACTGAGGCCGCCCATCCCCGCACCTGCGTGACCTGGTTCGAGGCCGAAGCCTATGCCCGCTGGCGCGGTGGCGCGCTGCCGACTGAAGCGCAGTGGGAATATGCCGCGCGCGGGCCAGAAGCGCGGATTTATCCCTGGGGCAGCGAGTGGAATCCCGATTTTGCCAATGTCGTGGACAGCGATGGCCTGACATCCGTCGGTAGTTATCCCGACGGCGCGAGTTGGGTGGGCGCGGAGGACATGGCCGGAAACGCGATGGAGTGGGTGCAGGATTGGTTAAGCAGCGGCTACGACAGCGAGGCCGTTACCGACCCCACCGGCGCGACGCGCGGCACCATGAAAGTGGAAAAAGGCGGCTGGTGGGGGAGTAATCCCGTCGTGGCGCGGGCGGCGTATCGCCATTTTGAAGACCCGCCCACTTACCAGGATCATCACATCGGTTTTCGGGTGGTGTCACCAGTGACGGAATGATGGTATATGGTACAGACACAATATATCGTGTCCGTACAAAAAAATCACGATCAAATTAGGCTGGGGGTGTGACCAGCCACCGCCACATGAGCGGGTGCGGCGGCCCAACCAGGACGTGATTTAGCAGGTCGGGGTGGCGTTCAAAGCCCAAATGTTCGTAAAAGCCGACAGCAGGCGGATTAGCGTAAAACCACAGATAGGTGCCGCCCTGCTGCCGGATATACTCCGTGCAAAATTCAATCAGCCGCGCGCCAAAACCCTGGCCGCGCACGGTGGGATGGATGGTCACGCCGCGCAGTCGCCACGTGGTTGCCAGCGTTAAATGGGGCGGCGACTGGTGCATGGCTGTTGTTGAGCCGACCAGGCGATCCGCACAATACGCGCCCGCATGGAAAGTTTCCGGGTCGTCATCGCCGGGATACAGATTGCGCTCGAAGGGTTCGCCGGGGCGCAAGACTTCCGCGCGCAGCGGACGGACAATATCAGCGGTGACTCGTTGGATGGAAAACTGCATTTTGTTGGGCTACTTTCTGGCTTGGTCGTGCGCCAATTGCACCAAATAAGTCCAGGCTCCGGTCAGCGGCCCGGCTGTGATTACCGTGTCAGCCGTCCAATCTATCGCCTGTTCCTCGACCTCTAACCGTTGCAGGGTCAATCCGGTGCCATCTAATAACAGGATAAAATCTGCCGGGGTATAACAGCGCAGGGTTTGCGCCTGGGCGTTTTCCGGGGCGGCGACGGGTTGCCATTCGTCAATCCACCGGCTGAACAGCGGATCAAAACGGCAGCGCCGGAGCATGGCGACGGAATCCGGCACATCGGCTAATGGATCAAGCTGTATTTCGGTTCCCGCATCCCGGATAGGTCTGAAAGGGCTGAATACATCCATCAGGACGCAGCCCGCCGGTGTTAACCACTGGTCGGCGATCCGGTGCAGCAGCCGCCGGTGTTCGGCATCCGAACTCACGCCGAAACCATCCCAGTAACAAACCACGTCGAACTGACCGTTTAGCTCAACGGTATAAAAATCGGCTTCGATGATTTCCAACTGGCCGGAACGGGGTGTTTTCAGATGGGCGCGCGCATAATCCGCATAGACTGGGCTGAATTCCACCGCGACGACCTGGTGGCCTTGATCTGCCATCAGTGCCGCCGTGAGACCCGCCCCCGCTCCCAATTCCAGAATGCGTTTGGGGCCAGGGCCGCACAGTCGTTCAAGAGTGGTAACGCGGCCTGCTTCCAGGCCGTTGACCTCCGGCCCCCACCATTTAGCCGCCTGGATATAAAAAGCCTGCACCCACTCCGGTGAGTAATGACCGGTTGACAGTAGCGATTTGCTGTTCATCTGGTTCCCATCAATTTTTTCGCGCCACAATTAGAAATCGGTGGTCGTGAAGGTCCACATACCCCTGCTGCTGAATCGTCTGGTGCAGGGCCAGCAGTTGGTCAAAATAGCTTTCGACGCTGAAATCTTCGATCTGCCAGGGGATGGCTTTCAGGTAGTACACCACCGCGCCCACATCAAAAATCCGCATGATGGGGAAATCCTCATGGGCGGCGATAATTTCAAATCCGGCGGCTTCCACTTCTTTCCGGGCATACGCCAGCGTCCAATGATCAAAGTCTGAATTCAGTTTCGCACCGAGCAGCCGGTTGAGGTCACGGTCATTTGTTCCCCCGACCTGCTGCGTCACAAATTCACCGCCGGGTTTGAGGACGCGCCGCACTTCGGCAGGATCATACGATTCGTGACGGTTAATGACCAGATCAAACGTGGTATCCGGCAGCGGCAGGTGTTTGTCGTCCGTGACCGGATACACTTGCACCCCCAACGGGGTTAATCTTTCCTGGGCGACGGGGATATTGGGGGCGTAACCTTCCGTCGCGCAGGTGAGTTTGGGGAAAGGGCGCAAACGGGACAAGAGTTCACCGCCGCCGGTTCCCATATCCAGCAGCGCTTCCGCCTGCCGCATTTTGGGCAGAATGATACTGATGTAACTCCAGGTCAGCGGCGCGTGCGCCACCCGCCCCGTATCTTCAATGTAGGAAAAATCCCAGCCAACAAACGGATAGCTGGCTTCGTCCAGCAGAAATTGAAATAAGGTGTCGTCAGTCATATAAGAACCCCCTCAAAAGAAATAGAGAATTTTGTCCAATCACATCTTCCAGCGGCTGAGATCAATCCCGGCAGGCTGAGTATACCCCTGCTGATAGACCATCCGCAGCCGGACATTAAAAACGCGGTAGCCGCTGGCGAGCGTTCGTTGCAGGGTTTCGCCGTCCAGCGCGTTCACGGACAGCATAACTTTCGGCCAGCCACGATGAGCGGCAAAGGCTTCCACCATCTGCAAGGCTGCCTCGTAGCGCGCTTTGGCATCCGGTTGAACGGCCAGCGTGCAAACTTCGGCGGCGGCCACCTTCTGGCCCTCACGGCGGGCAATGGTACGAATAACGGCAAAGCCCCAGGTGTCCGGCCAGCCAAACAGCAGCGTTTCGCCCCACTGGTACTCGTGCGCGTTGCCGACTTCCGCCGTGTAATCCAAGCCCGGCTGCACCGCATCGCTGACGCGCGCGACAGCCGCCAGTGCCGCCGACAAATCCACATCGCTCAGGCAGGTATAGGCGGCTGTCGGCGGCGGTGTTGTGAATTCTTTGTGGAGGTTGAGCGTCGGCGCGGTAATCCAGAAACCCTGGCTGGCATACAGGCCGACGTTATAGGGACTGTCCGGCATGGTTTCCAGGCCAACCGTTTCGCAGCCCGCCGCTTGTAACGCTTGCACGACAGTGGCGAGAAGCTGCTGCCCGATGCGCTGGCCCTGGGCCTCCGGGCTGACACCAAACACCCCCAACCAACCCAGCTTGCCCCACACCCGGCTGAAAACATACCCCACCGGTTTTTCGTCCGCTACCGCGACCCAACAGCCACCGGGAAAGATATTTAAACACGCGCGCAGATTGTCGTGCGTTCGCGGCGGGAGTTCCTGGGCGACGCCCGATTGTTGAAAATACGGCGAAAAGGCCAGCACATCCAGGCGCGCAACGGCCTCAAAATCAGCTTCAGACATCGGGCGAAGGGTTAACATGGGAAGACTCCAAAAGGGGTAGCCTAGTAGATTTTAAGGGTTATCTTCACTGCAACAATTAGAGATCAAATATGTGTTTTATCAATTCCTTTCTTTAAATTTCTGAACACATAAAATACGACCATTTAAGGAAATTTCCCCCGATTTTGATATAGCCTGATTTGCACTTTCAAGTCTATCGAATTCTATAAAGGCAAAACCTCTAGCTAAACCCGTTTGTCTATTAACTGGTATTCGAATGTCTACTACTTAACCATACTTACTGAATACAACTTCCAAATCTTGTTCGTTAGCTTCGTATGGTACATTCACCACATATATTGTGGCATAATCAGAGTCATCGGAAAGTCCTATCTCTTGCTTTCGACCCTTCCTCTGAGGTATTACAATTTTGTACCTATGTATCTGCTTGCGTGCAATCTTTTTACGTCTCGCTTCTATTTCAGCAGTTCTCCTATCCATTGTCTTAACAAGAACACCTATTTGTTCAAGAGACTGTAAAATATGACGATAGTAATCTGTATCTTCTATCCCTACAGCATCCCATATTTCTCTTGGTGAAATGATATGACCACCATAGCCAAGCCTAATAACTGTTTTTTGGTCTCTTGTAAGTTCAAGTTCGTTGAAGTTTTCCAGCCATAACCTTACATCATTTGAATATACATATTTATAATGGAGAGTAACGCCAAATTCGTTATTTGATGATTTTATATCAGGAGGTGTCAAATCGTTCGAATCCATTAACTCGTAGATTCTTCGCATTCCTTCACCAAGCTCACGCATGTAACCGCCTTCTCGTAATACTCTCGATATATACGAATTGCGGGACTCGTGAACTCCCCTTAATGCCTTTATATCTTCAATTCTAATTGTCGATAGTAGAGAGCCAGGATTGATGATTTCTAATCGGTCTGTATATACTCTGACTTCTATCCCACGGCCTTCTACACTATAGTCACGGTGGGCAATAGCATTGATAAGTGCTTCTCGGCAGGCTAATTCTGTATATCTAATTTGCGTTTCAAAAATGGCATTGTCAGAAAACCTTGTTTCGGTTAGATGTGGTCTCAATAAATCCCAACTCGACTCTATTAGAATCAATATATTATCTGTTATTTGTTCGTCGCTGACTACATTAAAATTTTCACCGGTCTCTATTTCGTTACCTTCAATTTTTAATATTCTTACCTGTAAACGTGGATGCCATTTACTAGGATTACGAGCGAAAAGTAATAGCGCTGCTCTCCTTAAAATCAATTTTGAGCCATTAAATTCGGCTAAATCAAGATGCTGAAGAGCCTTTTCGACACTCATCCCTTTCGAAATTCTCTCCGCAATTGCATTTACAAGTATTAAGTCAAGGTCGGCTACAGTTGCATTTTCTACGAACGCACGATCATATTCTCGTGATTTTGCTTCGGCGCGTGATAGCAGGATATGCTCACTTGAAACGGGAACAGATTCACGATCTTTTCTTTTTAAACAGCGCCCATCTGACGTCAAATAAACAAATTCCGTTCCTTTTGGAACGGAAAAGTAGAGTATAGTTTTTGTCTGATAATTAACCCGAACAGCACGAGTTATAGCCAATGGGGTATCTTTATGAATATGTGTTGATGGAGTATTTAATAGAATCTCGATTTTATCATCACTATATGCTAGTCCACTTACTGTACCGTCGTTTTCAACACCTATGAATAATTCTCCTCCATCTGCATTCGCAAAAG
>DATALK010000162.1:0-2099 GCA_036261085.1 Phototrophicaceae bacterium
TCCAATGACTTCGAATCGTGAATCTTGTGAATTGATTTCTTGAACCGTTCTGAACCATAATAAGCCTGATTTTATCAGATAAACCTTAGGAAACAAAGATGACATCCAAGACCTTGTGTGTCTATTGTTCTTCCAGTGATGCGGTAGACCCGGTGCATTTTGCGGCGGCGGAACAGCTTGGTACGATGATGGCGCAGTCCGGCTACCGGCTGGTTTACGGTGGCTCGACCATTGGCCTCATGGGTGCGGTAGCGCGCACGGTACACCAGTGCGGCGGGCAGGTAATTGGTGTCATCCCCGAAGCGTTACACGCCCGGGGCCTCGGCTATGATGTTGCCGACGAATTCCTGGTCACGCCGGATTTACGCCAGCGCAAAGCGGCGATGGAAGCCCGCGCCGATGCGTTTATCGCCATGCCCGGCGGTTTTGGCACGCTGGAAGAAATCGTCGAAGTGCTGACGCTCAAACAGTTGAAGTATCACCAGAAGCCGATCATTTTCCTGAACACCGCCGGTTTTTACGATCCGCTAATGACGCTGTTTGAACACTTCTACACCTGCCACTTTGCTAAAGCGGAAAGCCGCGCCCTATATCATTTCGTGCCGAAGGTGGCTGATATTTTCACCTACCTGGACAGCTACCAACCGCCCCGCCTACCCGATAAATGGATTAAAGGTTAAGGTCTGGTTCTTGGCGAGAGTTCGCCACTGGGTTAGGATTGAACTTTCTGGCCGTTCGCACTGTAAGAAGCGCTTCAACCGAGTCAGGCTGTCGCCGCTGTTCGAGAATTACTCGCCTGAAAATCTTTTAACAAGGAGTGTATTTGATGGAAGCCAAGTTACAGGAACTCAAAAACCGGCTGCAAGAAGTAGACGATTTAAACCATGCCAATGCGCTGTTAGGGTGGGATCAGCAGACCTACATGCCCTCCGGCGGCGCGCCCGCGCGGGGGCGACAGATGGCGACGCTGGCGCGGTTGGCGCACGAAAAATTCACCGATCCCGCCGTTGGCAAACTGTTGGATGATCTCCGTACCTATGAAGAGGGGCTGCCCTATGACTCCGATGACGCCAGCCTGATTCGTATCACGCGGCGCGAGTACGAAAAATCCACCCAGGTTCCGGCATCGTTTGTGGCGGAATTCAACGAACATACCGCCAACACTTATCAGGCGTGGACGGAAGCCCGCCCCGCTAACGACTTCCCCCGGATGCTGCCGCTGCTGGAAAAGACGCTGGATTACAGCCGCCAACTGGCGAATTACTTCCCTGGTTATGAACACATCGCCGACCCGCTGATTGACTTCTCCGATTACGGCATGAAAGCCTCCGATGTGCGGCGTGTGTTTGCCCAACTGCGCGAACAACTGGTGCCGCTGGTGCAGGCCATCACCAGCCAACCGTTAGCCGATGACGCGCCACTCAAGCAGCACTATCCGGCGGCGCAGCAGCGCGCCTTTGGGGAAGTGGTGGTGAAGAAATATGGCTATGACTTTAACCGGGGCCGCCAGGATACCACCCACCACCCATTTATGACCAAGTTTTCGTTAGGCGATGTGCGCATCACGACTCGTTTTAACGAAAACGACCTGGGCGATGGGCTGTTCAGCACCATGCACGAATCCGGCCACGCCATGTACGAACAGGGTATCAATCAGGTTTATGAAGCGACTCCGCTTGGCGGCGGCACATCCTCCGGCGTCCACGAAAGCCAGTCCCGCACCTGGGAAAATATCGTGGGCCGCAGCCGGAGTTTCTGGGAATGTTTCTATGCTGATCTGCAAAAGCAGTTCCCCCAGCAGCTCGGCGCGGTTTCGCTGGACGCCTTCTACCGCGCCATTAACAAAGTGCAAAAATCGCTCATTCGCACCGACGCCGACGAAGTGACGTATAACCTGCACGTTATGATTCGCTTCGATTTGGAATTGCAACTGCTGGAAGGTTCGTTAGCACTGCGCGACTTGCCGGAAGCATGGCACGCCCGTTACCAATCTGATCTGGGCCTTACCGCACCGGATAACCGCGATGGCGTGCTGCAAGATGTGCATTGGTATGCCGGAACGATTGGCGGCGCGTTCCAGGGTTACACGCTGGGCAATA
>DATALK010000196.1:0-2585 GCA_036261085.1 Phototrophicaceae bacterium
CTCCAAACGTAATACCGCGCTCACCTCCCCCTCGGAGATGACGTTTAATTTGCTGATGGCGCTGCCGGGTCGGGCCAGCAGTGTGCATACCCAACGGGCTTATTTTCGCTGGGTTGACCAGTATCTCGTGGATGTAGCGGGATTAAAGCCCACCAGCGGCGACCAGCGCATTCACCGGATGCAAATGCTGCCGGTGCAAACCTTAGTTGAAAGCCTGAGCGCACCGCAGTTTCGCGCCTGGTTGGGGATTCTGGTGCGTTCGGAACACGGCAAGCAGGGCATTGGGCAGGCGCGGGCGGCGATTGTCACCCTGGCAAGTCTGCTCTCGGAGGCGGGATTGCTCGATGATTACACCAGCGCCAGCATGACGAATGTGCGCCCACCCAAGGCCGAAGACGGTCAGCGCCCCGGACGCTGGTTGTCACCCGGACAGATCAAACTGCTGATTGCCGCCTCGCAGCAAATCGCCACCTCGGATAATCAAGCGCTGCGGAATCATGTCGTCACTTCGATTCTGTGTACGATGGCGCTGCGCCGCGAAGAATTAGCCGCCGCTCGGTGGGATGATCTCAGTTTGCAGAATGATCGAGTGGTACTGCGGGTGCATGGTAAGGGCCGCAAAGTCGCCGTGATTGACGTGCCGCGCCCGGTGTTTAATCTGATTCAGCGCTGGCGCGCCGCGATTTCACGGAGCCAGCAGACGCCAACCGGAGAATCGCCGTTAGTGCGGCGCATCTGGAAAGGTGGGCGCATCAGCCGCCAGGGGTTGACCGCCGATGGCATCTGGTGGATGGTAGCGGACGCGGCGCAGGCCGCCGAGTTAGGCCATGTCGCGCCGCACGACTTGCGCCGTTCGGTGGCAGGAGCATTACAGGAGGCCGGAACGCCGATTGAAAAAATCAGCCAACTACTCCGGCACTCCAATGTCAGCGTGACCGAACGCTATCTCAGTCGTTTGCCACAGCGCAACGAAGGCGGCATCCTGATGAGCGATTTGCTCGGCCTGGAAGATGACGGCGGCCCGGATTGGCTGGGTTAAGTGGCGGCAACCGCCGCCGCCGTATCTTCGTAGTGTTTGACGATCAGATACCAGCCCAGAAAAATCAACAGCGTCGGTGCTTTGGCCGATTCAACGGCTGAATCCAGGCTGATGTCGGCACTTAATTTGAGGCTGCCTTTGGTCTGAAAACCGACCAGCGGATTACCGTCCGCATCTGTCCAGGCCCATTTCGTACCCCAGAAATTGCCCTGAGTCCAATGGAAGACTCGTCCGTCGGGGTATTCCAACCGGCCCGTACCCTGCCAATTATACCGGAAAACAGCGGGTTCGTCCCCCGTCCCCGCCGAGCGAATTTCAACGCGCTGTCGCCAGAAACCCTTGCGCTCGAAAGTCCAGTGGTTGCCCACGCCTTCCACTTCGGCCAGCGAACTCCACCACTTGGGCTGGTGAATGCGTGCCAGGACTTCACCGTCGTCACCTTGCAGGACAAACTCGTTTTTCCAGAAGCCCGGTTTTTGCCAGCGAATCGCCTGATTTTCCAGTTCAGCCAGGGTCTTTTTCATGATTAATACTCCTTCCCGATCTCTTTTATCGGCGCATCGTCAAGATATAAACCAGATGGCCCCCCATCATTAAAAAGATGTTCGCTATTGGGCGACCATTGCAACGAACCAGCCGCTCCCGTCACTGGAATAGTACGAATAACTTGCCAGGTGCTTGTGTCCCAAATTCGAATAGTTGTGCCCCCTGTGGCGACAAAACGACCATCTGGACTCCAAACAAGGGTAGCAGGAGATTCTTCGTCAAAAGGTAGGTCTACCTCGCTTTGACCGGCGGATAGATCATAAATAAACAAACGATTCTTCTCAAGTAGGGCTAATCGAGTCTCATCTGGACTCCAATCTATATTGCCCCCGCCTCTATTCTCAATGGTAAGAAGTGGAGAAGTCACCGGATTTTCTTCCGAAGTCAGATTCCATATTTTCACATTGACACGGGTAACACCGGGATTAAAAACATCTTCAGTGTAATGACTGGTAGCCAGTTTTTGACCGTCGGGACTCCACGCCATCTCAACAACTCGTATAGTCCCGGTATTCACGTTACGAATCACGGTCGCACTGGTTGCATCCAAGATATAAACACCACTGCCAAGTGTATAGGCGATTTCATTGTTGGACGGATTCCAGGCCAAGACATCTATACTCACAGCGCCATAGTTCAATATAATATTATTGGTCGAGGTGTTTATGTTGAAAATTCCTAACTCGCCACCTGTTCCTGCATAAACGATACGATCACCGGTTGGACTGAGAGCTATCCTTCTTGGAACTATGGGGGATACATCAACGGTGCGGATTAATTGACCCGTTGACGCATCGTAGAGTTCAATGGTTAAAGACAAAAGTCCACCGGAGCTATAGGTAATTGCCAGAATTTTCTGATCTCCACTTCTCGCAATGCTATCAACTGTTTTTTCGTCATCCTGTCGCGCTAAGACCAGTGGTACTGACATCATGACTAAATAAGCTGCGAGTGTAAGGGATATGAAACGTAAAAATGTGATTTTTTCACTTTTCACTTT
>DATALK010000199.1:0-8990 GCA_036261085.1 Phototrophicaceae bacterium
GTCGAAGTTGGCGTCGGCTATCTGACGTTAGATCGTTCCTCCCCGACTTTATCCGCCGGAGAAGCACAGCGGTTACGGTTGGCCGCGCTGCTGGGGTCAGGCTTAACCGGCGTGTTATACGTGCTGGATGAACCTACCACCGGTTTGCACCAACGGGATACCGAACGACTCATCAAGGTGCTGCGCCAACTGAGGGATTTAGGCAACACCGTGCTGGTGGTTGAACACGACATTGAACTCATCCGCGCCGCCGATTACGTCGTGGATATTGGCCCTGGCGCGGGTCAGCACGGCGGGCAAGTTGTCGCCGCCGGTGGTTCGATGTTCGGGAAATGGCGGCAGAATCGGGGGTGATTGACTCCGTACAGCAGCAAATCCCGCTGCACTTCTCCGAATGTGCTGATGGGGGTGGTGATGTCGAAGGTAAAGCCATAATGCTTTCCGGCGGCTTGCATCGCTTTGCCGTACCGGGCGATTTCATAACGATCCCATTTGACCACGCCGCCACCGGCGATACTCTGGCTGGGGTCAAGCAGCAGGTCTAGATTCGCGTCGTAGACTTCACCCAGGCCAGTACAGGTCGGACAGGCTCCCGCCGGTTTGTTAAACGAAAAGTGCGCCATACCCAACACAGGAACCGGTTGGCCGCAGTGGGGGCAGGGATAAACATCCTCGCTGCTGCTCTCAGCCGCTTCGTCGGCTTCCAGTGTGGCATCTATATCCAGCGGTGGCGGGATGGGCTGGCCGCAGTTGGGGCAGGGGCGCACGCCCAGACGAGCGAACAAAACCCGCAGATAAGTAAACACTTCGGTGGCCGTGCCAACGGTGGAACGCGGGCTGCGATTGGTCAGATGTTGGTCAACGCTGATGGAGGGTGACAGCCCTTCAATCGAATCGACCAGCGGCTTCTGGACGTAATCCGTGACTAAGCCGAGCGATTCAAGATACTGGCGCTGGCCTTCCTGATGAATGGTGTCAAAGGCCAGGGTGGATTTCCCGGAGCCGGAAAGCCCGGTAAAGACGACAAATTGATGACGCGGAATTTGGAGCGAGATGTTTTTCAGATTGTGCAGTCTGGCTCCCTTAACGGTGATTAAATCTGGCAAGGGCGTTCTGTCGGCGTTTGCTGGCCGGGGCGACGAGTGGCCGTTCGTGGTAACGGCATCAAGTTGATGGATTGATGGGAGTGAAGTCGTCACAGTGCTGGGCCTTTCTGGTTACATAATCCATCATTCATTGTAAAACCCTGGTGGGCATATGGAGGGTTTTGATAGTTGGCAGCAAAAACAAAAACAGACTCGCTCAAACGCGAGTCTGTTTTCTATGGGAGATCAAACCGTGATTACGGTGTGGCCGCCGGAATGGGGCTTAACAAACTGAGCAAGTAATAGTTGCGGGCGTTAACACCATAGGTGTTCACGGCCTCGCTGCTCAGGTCGCCGGGGCCGTTGGGGGACACGCTCAGGGTGATATTATCGGCGTTCAGACCGCTGTTCGGCAGATTGACCAGTGCGCGCCACAGGTTAAGTACCGGGATGGATTGTTCGTTGGCGACTTCAAGGATGGCGTCATTTATGGCCTGGAGTGCCGCGGGCGCGATGCTGCCATCCAAACGCGGTTGAACCGTTGTCAAAATGGGAACAACACCGGCACTGGTTGCCTGCTGAATAATGCCTTGCAGTGTGGCGCGGAATTGGTTGATGTCGGTTCCTTGCCGGGCATCGTTGTAACCCACACTAATCAGCATGACGGCTGGTTGCGACAGGCGCATTTCACATTGCAGGGGTGTTTCGCCAGGGCTGCAAATGGCAGGATTGCTGTTAGCCGGGTCGAGTAAATCGGCGGCTGTCCAGCCGGTGCCAACGGCGGCGCTGCTGTGCGTGAAACTGGTGCCATCGGTGAGCGCCGTCTGGTTGTACCAGTCAATGACCGCCTGCAAATTGGCGCTGTTGTCATCCAGCGTGTAACTGCCAGGGCTGGCAAAGACCCCCAACGTACCAGTCTGGAAGGCCGTTTCATTGCCCGCGCTGCTGAATACCGTCAGCCGGTTGTCCAGGCTTTGTCCAGTTTGGAAGACTGACGCGAGATTATTCTGGAAGGTCGCCAAATCCGGCACAATCGGCGCGGTATCAGCCAACCCCGGCACGGCAGCTTCAACCGTTGGTGTGACTTCCGGTGTTTCTGTTGGGAGTTCCGTTGGCATCTCAGTTGGTGTTTCGGTAGGCGTCTCCGTCGGAGTAGCCGTTGGCGGCAGTACTGTTTCTGTCGGTGTTTCGGTGGGCGTTTCCGTCGCCGTTGGTGTTTCCGTCGGCGTCTCAGTTGGTGGGAGTGCTGTCGCTGTCGGCGTTTCGGTAGGTGTCTCCGTTGGTGGGAGTGCTGTTGCTGTTGGGGTTTCAGTAGGCGTTTCCGTTGGCGGGACAGCCGTTGCTGTTGGGGTTTCAGTAGGCGTCTCGGTTGGTGGAATGGCGGTCTCTGTCGGTGTTGCAGTAGCCGGAATCGCTGTCGCTGTTGGTGTTTCGGTGGGTGTCTCGGTTGGTGGCAGCGCGGTTTCCGTCGGTGTTTCGGTAGGCGTTTCCGTTGGCAGGACGGCAGTTTCAGTCGGCAGAACTGTTGTCGCCGTTGGTGTTTCGGTAGGTGTTTCCGTTGGTGGGACAGCCGTATTGGTTGGTGTTTCGGTAGGCGTTTCCGTTGGTAGAACCGTTGTCGTTGTTGGCGTTTCAGTAGGCGGAACGGCTGTCGTGGTTGGTGTTTCTGTCGGCGGCACTGCTGTTGCCGTAGCGGTTGGCGTGAGGGTGGCGGTGCTGGTTGGCACAGCGGCGACGGCGGTTTGGGTCGGTGGCACACTGGCGTTAATCACCGCTTGCGACGTATTTTGCCCCCCGGGGCCAGTAGCGATGAGTGTGACGGTATAGCTGCCGGGATAAGCATAGGTGTGGATGGGATTGATAGCATTGCTTAATGTACCATCACCGAAGTTCCAGAGATAGTTGTTAATCTGGCCGGTGGATTGGTTATAAAACTGGACATTGAGCGGCGCTGGCCCGCCAGTGGGACTGGCAGTAAAACGCGCGGCTGGCGGCGCGACGGCTGGACTCTGAACGGTAATCTGTCGCGTCACCAGTGACGAACCACCTGGCCCGGTTACGGTCAGAACAACGTTATATGTTCCTACTGCGGTAAAGGTATGCGTCGGGTTGGGTTCCTGGCTGGTGGTCCCGTCGCCAAAATTCCAGAGGTAGCCAGTGATCGTGCCGGTAGATTGGTTGGTAAACTGCACGGTCAGCGGCGTATTTCCGGCGGTGGTATTGGCAGTAAAGGTCGCTACCGGTGCGTTTGCGCCCTGAACGTTAATCTGTTGCGAGACATTGGCACTGCCACCCGGCCCATTGACGGTCAGCATGACGGTGTATAGTCCGGGTGTGGTGTAGTTGTGGGTGGGGTTAACCTGTTCGCTGGTCACTCCATCGCCAAAATTCCAGGAGAAACCGGAGATGGTTCCGGAGGACGTGTTGATAAACTGGACATTGAGTGGCGCTTGCCCGCTGACCGGATTGGCGGCAAAGGCGGCGATTGGACGCGCGGCAGGCGTGGCTGACGGAACGGGTGTTGGTACTTGATTTTGGACGCGGATGTTATTCACGGCTGTAATCAGGCTTGTGCCATCTCGCAGGGTGAGGCGCAGTTGGAGTTGATAACGGCCATCCTGAACAGCGGTGGTATTCCAGACCCCCAGCAAGCTATTCAAAACCGGGAGCTGTACCGGATTGGTTATCGGGAACCACACGTTGCCCGTATTCGGATCGGGGCCGAATTCCAGTTGATATCGGAGGAACTGCGGATGCAGCGCTGATCCCAATACCTGCACATTTCCGGCGACCACATTTCCCGGCGCAGGCGACAGCAGCATCAGGCTAATGGGAATCAGCGTGGGTGTGGGCAAGAAAACGGGTGATGCCGACGCTGGACGAATTGTTGGTAACGGCAGGGTGGCAAGCGGGCGCTGAGTCGGTATCGCCAGGCTGGCGGTTATACCCGGTGTGATAGTTTGCAATGAGGTGGCGGAGGGAACGGCGGCGATGGCCGTTAGCGTCAGGTCTAACGGCGTGGCGGTGGCCGTTGGCGTCGCTGTCGGCTCCGGTTCGCCGGTCAGATTACAGGCGGCAGTGATAAAAATTACACTCAAAAGCAGCAGTACATTTCGCAGCAGAATAGATTTCATCAGTTTTTCCCAGAACATACATCCGGTTAATATCTCAATTGTAGTAATGGAATGTCGAATGCGCATAAGACGTTTGGGGGATGGGGGAGATAGGGGCGACGCAAGTCGCCCCCGAAGCAGGGTTTAAGCGTTGCGGAAGGCTTGCAGCGTTTCCAGGTAATAATCCGGGAGGCCAATATCGAAGCGCTGGCCGTCTACCATTAAAGCCATAAAGCCATCCTCTCGCCGGAGACGATCTAACGCGGAAGTGAGTTGGAACTCTCCCTTCTCGCGCACATTGTTACAAATGTGTTCGTCAAGATAATCAAACACCTGTGGCTTAATAATGTACTGCCCAAACACAGTGAGATAGCTGTCATCAGCCAGGGCTGGAACCCGCAGATTTTCGCGCGCATAAGCGACGGTTGGTTTCTCAGCGAACTCGGTGATGCTCAGCAGTTTTTCCGGCTCCAGCCACACGCCCGTCACTGTCCCAAAAGAAAATAATTGATCTTCGGGCGTTTGGCGCACACCGACAACACTTTTGCCGTGCTGGTTAAAAGCTTCGACCAATTGCCGCGCGCAGGATTTGTCGTTGTTTGACCGGTAGATGTGATCGCCCAACATGAGCAGGAACGGCTCGTTACCGATGATCTCCCGTGCGCTGTAAACGGCATGGCCGAGACCTTCCTGGTTGGTCTGTATGACGAACTTAACATGCTGGCCCATGTCCAGTAACCGCCGCGAATATTCCTGAAAGTGGCGCGGCAGTTTGTTGTAGTTTTCGATGGAAACCTGTTCGCTGAAGAACGATTGGAAGGCGGCTAAATCGTGTTCCTGGACGATGATAATCACCTCGTCCAGTCCGGCTTCCAGCGCTTCTTCCACGATGATGAGGATCGCCGGTTTGGCGATGCCATCCCGATCCACGACGGGGAATAGTTCTTTCTTGGTGGCTTTGGTGGCCGGGAACAGGCGCGTGCCAAAACCGGCTGCCGGGATGAGAGCCTTCCGCACCTTCGCGCCTGACGAGATGGTCAGTTTCAAACTGGGCATCTGAAGATCGCGTTCGAGGATTTGGATAATAGTCTCCTGATCTTCGGCGCTGCGGGCGATAAACTGGGCGGTGCCATCACCCTGTGACCCGACACCTTTGCCGCCCCAGATGTACGGTTTGAGGGGTTCATGGTTTAAAACTCGGTGCAGCACGGGCGCGGTCAGTTCTTCGGGGCAGGCGGGGGTGGCATACTGGTCAAAGCGATTTTGCGCTTCGACCATCAGCTCACCGAGGCGCTGGGCGTCTCCGGCTTCCAGGGCTTCAATTGCCGCATGGACGATTTGTTTATTGATCGGCCCCAGCAGGGCTTGGACACCGCGTTCCGTGTCGGTTTCCGCAAACGGATAACTGCGGTTGAGGCGTGCGAGAATTTCCATCGTGTCTTTTTTTGCCTGCAAGTCCACGATGACAAAGTGGAAATTGCCGTTCACCCGCACTTCTGTGGTATCCAGTCGGTCACTGTCGAAGGTCATCAAAACCGGACGCTCCCCAAAGGCGCAGCCCTGATCCATGCGGCCACAGCGGGACGGTGTTAAAATTTCGCCCCGGTAGGCCATTTCCATTTCGCCGCGCACGGTCATTTTGAGATCATAGACGCGGTTAAAAGCCCGCGCGGTCAGCACACAGATGGCCGCACTGGACGACAATCCTTTTTTAACGGGCATATCCGTCTTATAGTTGTTGACGACCAATCCCCGCACATGGTAATGGGTGAGGACTTCGTAAGCCACCCCCGCGATGTAACTCCAGAAACCGCCGCGTTCGGCTTCTTTCAATAGGGCTTTGGGTTCCATCGGGATTTCATACGGCCCGCGTGTCGTGCCGTCTGGGGTGGTGGAAGTCAGTACCAGCGCATTGGGGTGGGGCTGGACATCGGCATAAATTCCCTGGTTCGTGCCGGTAATCAGCGCGTAACCTTTTTCGATCTCGCCGTTAATGCGCCGGTAGCTACCGGCCCAGTCGGAATGTTCGCCGAACAGGCAAATACGCCCTGGAACAAAGATTTTCAAGGAAGCGTTCTCCTTCCGTTTTATGGTCTATTAAGGACATGATATAAACTCTATTGTAGCGGTTTGAAAGCATCTGCACAGGTGCGGTTACAAACCTTAAGCCATTCCAGCTTTTAAGACGGGCATACACTATTAAAAAGGCTTTATCCGAAAGGCCACAGGCTGATGGAATCGTTTTTTAAACCGGCTGTTCATCTGATGAGCCGCCTCAAATATCCGCAGAAGTTCGCGCTGATCGGGCTGCTCCTGTTCCTCCCGCTCGTGGTGGTGATGAGCCAATATCTGTTTCAGATTAACAAAGATATTGAGTTCGCCGAGAAGGAACAACTGGGCCTGAAGTATATTGACCCGGTGATCTATTTTCTTCAGCAGTTTCAACAGCACGCGGCCCTCAGCAGCGCTTATCTGAGCGGCGCTGAAGCATATAAAGAGCGGGTCTCCCAGGCGCAAACCGACATGGATGCTTTCATTGTCGCGGTTGATGAACTGGATGCCCAATTGGGCGAAACTTTGGCGGTGAACAGCCAATGGGCCGCCGTGAAGCTGGGCTGGGAACGATTGAAAGATCGTGTTTGGAATTTGAGTCCCGCCCAGAGCCGGGAAGCCCATCTTAATCTCAGTACCGATATTTTGAATTTGTTGACCACTGTAGGGAACACATCTAATCTGATTCTAGACCCCAACCTGGATAGTTATTACCTGATGGATACGGTTGTTACCAAGCTACCCCAGGTCACGGACTCCATGAGCCAAATTCGCAGTGCCGGGTTAAACGCGACAGTCAGCGGTATTTTGAATGAACAGGATCATACCCGGTTAGTGATCCTGTCCGGGCAGGTTCGCGCGACGATGGAGGCGAACCGAAATGGCTTGCGCTATGCCTTTGAAGCCAACACCAGTCTGCGCCCACCGTTAGGGGGTGTTTTGGCTCAAAACGAGGAGGCCGTGAATGTGTTCCTGAGTTTGCTGACGCGGGAAATTCTGAGTAAAGCCGCGGCGAGCAATATGCGGGCGGGCGCGGTCACAATGAGTCCGAATGATTATTATACGCAAACAACGGCGATGATTGACCAGCGGTTTGACTTTTACGCGAAGGTCGCGCCCCTGCTGGATGATTTACTGCAACAGCGGATTAATCGTTTGGTTGGCAGCCGAAACGGCGCGCTGGGAGTCGCTTTGCTGGCACTGGGGGCGACAGCCTATCTCTTCGGCGGGTTCTATTTTGCGGTTATTAAGACGATTGCCAGCTTGGAACACGCGGCGCGCCGGATGGTAAAGGGTGATACCAAAGAGAAATTTGTGCCGGTCAGTCGGGATGAACTCTCGCAAGTAGCGGTGGCCTTTAATACTATTGCAACCGAACTGATGGCGGCGCGTGACCAGGCCATTGAGGCCAATCGCGCCAAAAGCACTTTCCTGGCGAATATGAGCCACGAACTGCGGACACCTTTAAACGCCATCATTGGGTACAGTGAACTGATTGAAGAAGAATTGAGTGACCGCGACGACGAGGAATTTATCCCTGATCTCAAAAAGATTCAGACGGCGGCTACGCATCTGTTATCCCTCATCAATGACATCCTGGATATGTCTAAAATAGAAGCTGGAAAAATGGACATTTTCCTGGAAACCATCGAAGTGAGCGCGTTGATTGAGGGGGTAATGACGACAGCGCTGCCCCTGATCGAGAAAAATGCGAACCGGTTGGAAGTGCGCCGGGGGGCCGATTTGGGGCTGATGCACACCGATGTCACCAAAGTGCGGCAGACCCTTCTGAATTTGTTGAGCAACGCGGGCAAGTTTACGGATAAGGGCCAGATTACGCTGGATGCGCGGCGCACGGTTGAAAACGGCCAGGATTGGGTGATATTTACCGTCATGGACAGCGGGATTGGCATGTCTCCCGAACAATTGAGCCGGGTGTTTAAAGATTTTATCCAGGCGGATTCGTCCACGACGCGCAAGTATGGCGGTACGGGTTTAGGGCTGGCGATCAGTCATCGCTTCTGCCAGATGTTGGGCGGGAGCATCAATGTGACCAGCGAAATGGGTAAAGGGTCAACCTTTACGGTGAAATTACCGGCGACCATTGCTAAACCACCGGAAGCCCAACCGGTGACGGAAATTCGAGCGCCAGCGGCGTTGACGGGCGCCAGCACCGTGCTGGTGATTGATGACGATGCTTCGGTGCGGGAATTGGTATCTCGCTTCCTGACCAAAGAAGGTTTTAATGTGCGTGTCGCGGTGACTGGCCGGGGTGGTGTGCGTCTGGCGCACGAGCTTAAACCGGATGTCATCACCCTGGACGGGATGATGCCGGGGTTGGACGGGTGGGCGGTGTTAACCAGCCTGAAAGCTGACCCGGAATTGACCAATATTCCGGTAGTGATGATGACCATCGTCAGTGATAAAAATCTGGGTTACGCGCTGGGCGCGTCCGATTATCTGACCAAGCCGGTAGATCGTGACCGGCTGGTGGGCATCCTTAAACGGTATGAATGCAAACGGCCAACGTGTGATATTTTAGTGGTTGAAGACGATGTCCAGACGCGCGAAATTGTAGTGCGGATGCTGGAAAAAGAAGGCTGGAAACCGCGTGAGGCGGAAGATGGTTTAGTGGCACTGGAAAAAGTGAAAGAGGCCGCGCCAGAACTGATTCTGCTGGATTTAATGATGCCCCGCATGGATGGGTTCGAATTCCTGATTGAACTACGAAAAACGGAAA
>DATALK010000204.1:0-1550 GCA_036261085.1 Phototrophicaceae bacterium
AAAGTCGCATCTCGAACTGAGTCTCATCGGCATATAGTTGGCGGAAGACGATTTGACGGTTTGGCATACAGTCCACCCTGGTCTGTAACTGCGGCAGCGCCAAAGCCAGTGTCATTTCCAGATCGCTGACTTCAAAATCCAGCACTTTGAATAATTCTGCGCCAACTTCTGGTGTGATTTTTTCATCAGTAATCAGGTCTTGGATTCGGTGGTGCATGGTTGCCAGAGTCAGCCAGTAAGACTCCAGGCTAAAAGGCGAATTCTGTTTTAAAAGACGATAGACCGCCTGACGAACAGCGTTTGGGCTTACCTCTAAACCCTGTAAAATGTCTGTCGCCGTGTTTTTCTGCCGCCCCAACCCCAGCAGCAAATGTTCGGTACTAACAAATGGATTTTTCAGCCGTCGAGCTTCATCAACCGCTAAAGCGAATAGCTCCTTAGTCAGTGGGTGAAGTTCCACCTCTGTTTTTGGCTCAATGGCGCTAACCTCGCCCCAGGCTTGGACCAGCTTCGAAACCGACTCTTGATTGACCTTCAAATCTACCAGGGCTTGGCGCGCAACACTGCCTTTGGCATTGAATAAGGCTAAAAGCACATGCTCCGGCATCAAATACTTATGCCGTGTCTGCTGCGCTTCCTCGTAGGCTGCATTTAGAACCTGTTTGGATCGAGCGGTAAAGCGTTCGATTTTGTGATCCTTAATCGAGGCCGATGGCTGATTGGGCTGCTGAAACAGTAAACCAAATCCGGTGACTTCAGCGAGCCGTCGGAGCGCAGTATACAGCCACTTCAGCATCTTTTTCGTTTGAGAAGACATGATTCCTCTGGAATTATTGTTGGTCAAAAGCCGGATGGTTATTGGCTGTTACCGCACGTCCCAGCGCATGTGGATGACCTCCCGGCGGGGCGCGAAGCCGTAACGCCGCAGAATGGCATTCGTCGGCGCGCGGTCAACCGGGTGTTCGATGGTGAGCGCCTGCGCTGTCCCCAAGCGCCGGACAGCGGTGTTCAGCAGCGCTTCATCATAATAGCCTTCGTAGTCGGGATGCACCATGAGTGTCAACTGCGCGGCGCTGCCCATCCAGCTATTTTCAATCCACAAGGCGGCTAAAATTTCGCTCTCATCTTCGGAGCGGATAATCAGCCGTTCCAGGCTGCGGAAGTTCAGCCAATCGCTCACCTGTTTCCAGATCGGCTGCCGGAACTGGCTGGCGTGCAGGGGCCGCAGCCAACCCAGACCGCCCAATTCTATCGGGAACAGCCGTTCCGCCAGGTGATATTCGGCCAGCCATTCGTTGCCCCGGCGCTGCGTCATGAAGGGATATTCGGCCAACGGCGGCAGTTTGGTCGCGTTGGCGGCCCGCCGCCAGGTGGTCCAGGCGCGTTCGTGGCTAAACCCCAGGCGTTCGTACAGCCGCTGGGCCGTGTAGTTATCGGCATCCACCTGTAAAATGGCTTTGCTCCCGCCCTGCCGCCGCACCATGTCCAGGCTGGCGCCCATCATCTGGCGCGCGATGCCCCGCCGCTGGTAGTCCGGGTGAACCGCCACA
>DATALK010000206.1:0-2884 GCA_036261085.1 Phototrophicaceae bacterium
AACGGGCGGCCAACAGGGTGACGGGGGCATTCTGATAGTGTTCCATGATATAAGCAGCGTGGAAGGATGATCCCAGCGCGCCCGCGCTCTCACCGGAAATGAAGACCCGATCCGGGGTGGGGAAGTTGGTGTAGGCCCAATCCAGGGCGGCGGAAGCATTCACAAAACCCTTGTGATACAACGGCGCGTCGTTGTAGGTCACGACACTATCGCCCATGTGGACATCCCCGGTGCAGTAGCCAATGAAGACCATATCCCAATCGGCGAAAGGGTTGGCGGGATTGGTGAAATCCCAGATGCCCTGATTCCCGGCTTCGTGTGGGGCGACGGTATGTTTAAAGGTGACGCTGGTCGGCTGGCAGGTGGTCGTGTCCCAGCATGCGCCGCCCCCTTCGAAGAAAATCAGCAGATTGTTGCTGCTGCCTTCGCGTACCTCAAAGCCGTAGGGCGTGCCATGCGCGCAGATGGTAGCACCGCCGGGTTCGATCCAGGTCCAGCCACCGGAGGAATCGCTTTGGGCGGCGGCGGTGGTGGTCAGGGTGAGCAGCATAACCAGCAGGATAAGCAGACGGGTGCGCATAGGAAAAATCCTTTTGAACAAGTGAAAACGCACGCTTATTATAACTCAGCTATCGTAGCGTTCGCGGGCGGCGATCACCTCGTTGATATTTTGCTCGGCCCAGCTCACGAGCGAGGCCAGAGGCGCGCAGAGCGTTTGACCGAGCGGGGTCAAGGTATATTCGACGCGGGGCGGAATTTCAGGATACATCGTGCGGTAGACGAAACCATCACGCTCCAGGTTGCGTAATGTTTGGGTGAGCATCTTCTGCGAGATACCTTGAATTTTGCGTTGAAGCGCTGAAAAACGCTGCGGCCCATCCTGCAATAAAAGAATCACAAGCGTGGTCCACTTGTCACCGATGCGATCCAGGACCTGACGCGAGGGGCAGTCGGCGGCATAGGGATTGGGCGCGAGTATTTTGGGTTCCATCGGGTAACTCCGTTACTAAAAAGTGCCTACTTCCCATTATATACAAAAGCACTTATAGTAACCAATGTATCTATCACAGAGAGGAAATAAAACTATGTCTGAAAAACGGCTGTTGGTTACGGGGGCGTCAGGAAATTTGGGGCGGCGGGTTGTGGAACTGCTGCTGGAAGCGCAAACAGGGCCGATTGTGGCGGCGACCCGAACCCCCGACAAACTGAAGGAATTTAGCGAACGGGGGGTCACGGTGCGCCGGGCGGATTTTGACGATTCGGCCTCGCTCGCCGCCGCCTTTCAGGATGTGGATCGTTTGCTGATGATCAGTACGGATGATTTAAGCATACCAGGAAAACGGATCCGGCAGCACCGCGCTGCCATCCAAGCCGCCGAAGCTGCCGGGGTGAAGCAGATTCTCTATACATCCATCGTCAAGCCGACGCCCGAATCGCCGGTTGTGGTGGCGGTGGATCACCGCGCGACGGAAGAGGCGATTATGGAAACGCGGATGGGCTGGACGTTTCTACGGAACAACATCTATGCGGATATGCTGCCGCAGACCCTGAGCCGGGCGATTCAAATGGGGCAGTTGTTCAGCGCGGCGGGCGACGGGAAAACCGCGTATGTGCTGCGCGAAGACTGTGCGCGGGCGGCAGCGGCGGCGCTGGCATCTGATTTTAAGGGGCGGCGGACGCTGGATATTACGGGAACGGAAGCGCTGTCGCAGGCGGATCTGGCCCGGATTGCCAGTGAGATCAGCGGCAAACCGATCCCGTATGTGCCGCTGACGCTGGACGCGCTGATCCAGGGTATGGTTAGCGCCGGACTGCCGCGCCCCCTGGCGGAAGCGTAGGCTTCGTTTGACGCGGGGATGGCGCAAGGTTATTTCAGCGGGGTATCGAGTGCGTTTGAGGAACTGACCGGGCAGCAGCCGGTGGCGGTGACGGCATTTCTCAAGGCGGGTGGGTGATAAGGAAACGTCCCGACGACACGATCTCAGGCCACGCGGGGCAGGTTGGCCAACCTGCCCCTACAAAACCCTACCCCCGGCCCGTCCCGCAAGCAGGACGGGGGGAAAGCGGGTGCAGCAAGCAGCGAGCCGACAAAACAGGCCGTGATCGAATTCGCCAACAACATCATTTATGTAGAACCGAGATTTTGGCGTTTTGAGAACACCCCGGCATCTACCCTCTATTAAGCTGACAAATCGTGAATCGTAAACATTTCGATTTATACTGGAAGCATATCCAAAACCTGTTTCCAGGAGAAGCTGTGAAAAAAAAGCTTAAGTTCAAGTTGCTTAAAGACATAATCGTCATTTTCCTGATCGGATTTCTATTGTTCAGGGTGGTTTCTGCCTGTAACCCTCTGCCCCCCTGGACAGAACATGAAATTGAGGAACGCTGCGCACTGACACCGATTCATGGCCTATCTAATGGAATAGACAATTATCTTCAATCTGGCTGGGATTCCTCTCATCATTTTTATGCCACTGAAGGAATTGAGGCCATTGGCATCATAGACCCGCATAACGGGCGGTGCTGTACTCTCGGAATATACGGCGCTTGGTTCCGTGCTGCATTCGACAAAGATACCTATGACGTGTACTTTCATAATCAGTACGGATGGTCGGCGACTACCTCGCTCAATTTACAGCGATGGGAGGTTACTACAATCGTCTCTGGGTCTTGTTTTCAGTGGATGGGGTGCAGGACATTGGATCCTCCCCAAGTAACCGTTTTGGGTTATTGTGACCCTAAGCAAGTTTATGATCTCGCCGGTCTTGATTAGTAGCGTCCCTTTAGTTTTTTTTTCACAGCTTCTCCTGGAAACAGGTTTTGGATATGCTTCCAGTATAAATCGAAATGTTTACGATTCACGATTTGTCAGCTTAATAGA
>DATALK010000215.1:0-5166 GCA_036261085.1 Phototrophicaceae bacterium
CGCAAACATGTCTGCATGACTTACGGCACGCAGGACGCGGTAGCCGCTTTAAAATCCCAATATACACCGGGGCCGAATGATGTCGTGATTGTTACCGGCGGCCCCTCCGCTCGTATGGAAAGTGTAGCTCAAGCCTTGTTACAAAACGAAACCGATAAAACCCGCCTGCCGCGCCAGGATAAAACCCAGGAAATGCCGCTGGTGGCACAGCCCACCCGCTCCAACTGGATTGAAGTCAATCTGGACGCCCTGGCGGGCAATGTGCGCGCCCTGAAAACCTATCTCGGCGACAGTGTGGCTCTCATGGCGGTGGTGAAAGCCGACGCCTATGGACACGGCGCGGTGTCAGTAGGCCGAACCGCCCTGCTCAACGGCGCGGAATATCTGGCTGTCGCCTCGATGGCCGAAGCCCTGGAACTGCGCGATGCCGGTATTGACGCCCCCATTCTGGTGATGAGTTACACGCCGCTGCATCTGGTGCGGCAGGCCGTCCGCCAGAACATCACCCTCACCCTTTATGATCTCGACCTCGCGCGCGCCTACAACCGCGCCGCCCGCGAGTTAAGCAGCAAATTGGCGGTTCACGTTAAAGTGGATACCGGCATGGGCCGTTTGGGCGTTCTGGCTTCGGAAACGCTCTCCTTTTTCCGCCACCTGATTAACCTCGGCAGCCTGGATATTGAAGGTATTTACACGCATTTTTCCTCGGCAGACAGCGACCCCGATTACACCGCCCAGCAGGTCAAAGTCTTTCGGGATTTGCTGCGGCCCTTGCGCGCTTCCGACTTCAGCTTTGCTTATATTCATGCCGCCGCCTCCGCCGGAATGCTGGCCTCCAAAGACAATCACTTTAACATGGTGCGTGTCGGGCTGGCGCTGTACGGCCTCTCCCCGACGGACAACCTGAAACTCCCTGCCGGGGTCTACCCGGTGCTGTCCTGGAAAACGGTGGTCGCCCAGGTTAAAACCTTGCCCGCCAATCATCCTATTGGTTATGGCAACACCTACCACACCCAGGGGGAAGAACGGGTCGCCATGATTCCTGTCGGTTATTCCGATGGCTTCCGGCGCGGGTTGAGCAGCAATGGCGAAGTGTTGATTCACGGTCAGCGCGCGCCCGTCGTCGGGCGCGTCAGCATGGAAAAAACTGTCATTAACGTGTCCCACATCCCGGATGTCTCGATTGGTGACGAGGTGGTGTTAATCGGCACCCAAGAGGGGCAAACCTTAACCGCTGACGATATGGCCCGCCGCCTGAACACCATCAGCTACGAGGTTTTAACCGGTATCCTGCCCCGCCGCTAGAATGATATTCTGACACTATCTGGAAGCGGGTTGTGTTCAAAAGCAACAGAAATTTTCTGTACGGACACGATATATCGTGTCCGTACAATATAAATATTTAATATTGAAACATCAAAACCCAAATCACATCCTTCCCATCGCCAATCACCATTTTCATAAATTTTTCACATCTGCCGCTATCGCCTTTGGCTGAACAGCAACCATCCACCACCTGCTGTGTACCCGCTAAATTTCTACCTGATTTTAACCCGCCCACAACCGCCTGTTTACCTCTTTCTAACACCCACTGACTAAAATCGAATGATGAGTTGGGATTGTGTTATTTTGAACCGTTTTGACCCTTTATAAACCAATCAGGATGGAGTAAACTATTCATCAAATTCTAACCCTGGAGGCGTATGATGGGCCTAATTCTCAGGTAAAACACCTGTATCGGCTGATTGTGGATTTGGCCGGGGATGCTACAATAGGGGTTAATGAGTAGCTTGATGGTTCGTTTCCCCACTGACCTGTTTATGGCGCTGTTCCCACAGGATGTTCATTGGACTCCGGCTGGCGACAAGTGTTTTAGAGCGGGTTTAGGCCGTTGGTCGCCAAAGGCGTGTGTTCTCCATGCGTGATACCTCCGAAACTCATGCCGTGAAATTGGTGGATTATCCGCTCGTCAAGCGCTTGAGTGAAACCGGGGCGGTGCTGGACTGCGAGTTGTGTTTTACGCAAAATGCCGGTTCGGCTTATCAGGGCAGCCTCTTTTTTAATCTGCTGGTACAGCCCTATCGTGGAGTGCATACGCTGATTACCCGCGCGAATGGGCAGCCAGTGGTCGGCCAGTTCCGGCTTAAACCGGATGAACACTGCGCCCACATGGCTTACATTGCGCCCGCGCCGCTGGACGAAGACCAGGATGATACCGCCTGGCTGCATCTGCTGGATGCGATGGCGGTGGAAGCGGGCAAACGCGGCGCGCATCTGCTGGCCGCCGAAGTAGATGAACATGTCCCGCTGTTTAAGACGATGCGAACGGCCAGTTATTCCATTTACGCCCGCCAGGAAATCTGGCAGTTTATGCCGGAAGCGGCGCGACTGCCGGAACGCCAGGCGGACATCGTGGAGGCCACCGAGACCGATTGGCTGGAAATCCAGGTGTTGTATGCCAACATCGTGCCGCGCCTGGTGCAGCAAATCCCGGATTTACCCGGCGATGGTCACGGCCTCGTTTACCGGCGCAATGACCGGATTGAAGGTTATATCGCGGTGGCAGAGGGCAAATCCGGTGTGTACCTGATGCCCCACCTGCATCCCGATATTTTTGATGAAGCCCCGGCGATTATCACTGCCGCTGTGACCCGGTACCACCGGGGCGGCAAACTGCCGGTTTATGTTCGGGTTCGACGCTACCAGGACTGGCTCGACGACGCCCTGATTGATCTCGGTTTTGAATGCCGGGCGCGGCAGGCGGTCATGGTCAAGCATATTGCTGCCGGTGTACGCACGACGACTTTCGTGCCGCTGCACCGCAAGCTGGACGTCGTTTCCAGCCCGGTGAAACCGCCCACCAGTGGTTGCACCGAAACTCATATTCGGGTACATAAGGAGTAATTTATCGTCCAATGGTAGAACGTCGTATAACTGATAATATCCTCGAACTCAAACGAGTCCTTCCGGCTCGTTTTAGCCAGGCGTTGGACAAAATCGGCAATACTGATGAATTGCTCGAAATTGTGCTTGACCTGGGCCGTGTACCCACTGCGCGTTACTTTGAAGGCGAAGTTGTCCTCATGGACACGGAAGTCACCCGCGACGATCTTGACGCCATCGTGTCGAACATTGGCACTTTTGACGCGGATAATCGCGCGGGTCTGGAACGCACCCTCCACCGGATTTCGGCCATTCGCAACCGGCGGGGGGATGTCGTGGGCCTGACCTGCCGGGTTGGCCGCGCCGTCTATGGCACAATTGACATCATTCAAGACTTGATTGAATCCGGCCAGAGCATCCTGATGATGGGCGCGCCCGGCGTGGGTAAAACCACCCTGCTGCGAGACTCCGCGCGCGTGCTGGCCGATACCCGCCGCGTCGTGATTGTGGACACCTCCAATGAAATCGGCGGCGATGGTGACGTGCCGCACCCGGCAGTGGGCCGCGCCCGCCGGATGCAGGTGGCCCGCCCCGATTGGCAGCATGAGGTGATGATCGAAGCGGTAGAAAACCACAACCCCGAAGTCATCGTCATTGATGAAATCGGGCGCGAACTGGAAGCCACCGCCGCCCGCACCATCGCTGAACGCGGCGTTCAGCTCATCGGCACGGCGCATGGCAATTCGCTGGAAAACCTGCTGCTGAACCCGACACTCTCCGATCTGGTGGGGGGTATCGAGTCGGTCACGCTGTCCGACGAAGAAGCCCGCCGCCGAGGGACGCAAAAAACGGTGCTGGAACGGCGTTCGCCGCCCACGTTTGATCTGCTGATCGAAATCCAGACGCGGGATCGCCTCGTCGTTCACGAAGATGTGGCCGCCTCGGTGGATGCCATCCTGCGCGGGCGTCCGCTGCCGGTGGAAATTCGCTCCCGCAATGCCGAGGGCGAAATCGAAATCGAAACTGTCCAGCCGGAGTTAAAAGCGCTCGGTGAGCGTTCCGGGGCGCGCAATGGCAGTGGAAACGGGAACGGTAATGGCAATGGCAATGGCCCGAATGGGAACGGTCACGGCAGCAATCGCCGCCTGGGCCGCCAGACCACCGACGCCGCCAACGAACCCACCGCCCCGTCCCTACCCGTACATAGCAGCCGGGCGGAGCCGCTGCGCCTGTATGCCTACGGGGTGGCCCGCAATCGTTTACAGCAGTCCGCGCGCCGCCTGCGCGTGCCGGTCAATTTGGTGGACGACTTCAGCCAGACCGACGCAATTGTGACGTTGAAAAACTACTATCGCCGCCGTCCCAAGCTGATTGTGGACGCCGAACGCCGCGGGATGCCCATTTACGTCCTGCGCGCGAACACCGTCTCGCAGATCGAAACATTCCTGATTGACGTGTTCCAGTTGGATGTTGACCTCCGCGACCCGGCGAACCAGGCGATTGAAGAAGCGCGCGCCGCTGTCTCGCGGGTGCGTTCCGGCGCGCATTATGTTGATCTTGCGCCGCAGGAAGCGCATCTGCGCCGCTTGCAGCACGAACTGGCACGGGAGGCCGAGCTGAACTCCGAAAGTTACGGCGACGAACCGGCCCGCCATGTGCGCATCACCCGCGCTGACTACAGCTAATCGCCACTAAAAATCATCTCCTCGCCCCGCTCCATGTTATGGAGCGGGGTTGGGGGTGAGGTTCTTTATTAGCCGGGCCGCTGTGCCCCCCCCCCCCTTTTTTATTCCCCTTTCCCTTCGCCCTGACGCAAAACAAAAGGGGCCGAGGGTTGATCGCACTCCCCCTCTCCCGGAGGAACACCCAATCCCATCATCCGCCAGCCAAACGCCTCTGACTAAAGACTAATGACTATAAACTATAAGAGTGAACAAATGTTTGAACGTTTGTTCACTCCACCACCCCCCTTTTCGTTTATACTATTGCTGGCGCTTAATCGAGGACTATCCTTTGTCTTCTGCCTTTAAACTGGAAACTGATACCTGGCGACTGGCAACTTTTGCAGCCATTGCAGCAGCAGCGGCAGTCCCCCCTCCCCTTTCTGCCGCTGCTGCAAAAGACCTTTGCGTCCTGTGCGCAGCCTCCCGCTTGCGGGATTGCTCCTTTGCGAACTTTGCGTTACGTTTTTATCCGCTGCCGCCGCCTAACCCGCCGTCACCTGAAAAATCTGAATCAGGTTGCCGCAGGTATCATCAAAAATGGCGATTTTTGTCGTTCCCA
>DATALK010000364.1:0-2620 GCA_036261085.1 Phototrophicaceae bacterium
GTCTCAGACCCTCCCCTACAAAACCATTTTCCTCCTGGCAGTTTCCACCCGCCGATGAGGATGTCTCCCGCCGTTGGTTTGCTCAGTCCGGCCAGCAGGCGCAGCAGCGTGGATTTCCCGCTGCCGTTCGGGCCAAGCAGCGCCACAAATTCGCCGCGTGTAATGCTCAAGTCCAGTTTGCGCAGCACCGGCAGCAAGCCATAGGCTTTCACCAGCGCGCACGTTTCGATCAAGGCCGGTTGAGGGCTGGCGGCAGATGCGGCCATTGAATCTTTCTCACAGTGTAGGCCAGGATAGGCTAATGTGCCGGTGGGGGTTACGGCCCTTCAACCGGCAGGAGATTATAATTGTTGTAGTAGTTGGTTTCGGCCACCCAACCATTTTGCCCTTTAAAAGTGGTTTTCCACCAAACAAACCGCCCCCGACAAACCGGCCCGTCTTTAATGGTCAGAATGGTGTTGACTGGAATTTGGTCAAGGATGGCGGCGTCTTCGTCCCCTTCACCGCGCAGCGGCAGCGGGTCTGGTGTCTCATCACTCACGCGGGCGCGATCACCGATTTTTAAGCGGGCTAAGGGGGAGCAGCCCGGCGGGAAGGAAAAGCCTTCGTCCGGGGTTGCGCTGGCGGTGGGCTGATCCTCGCCATAATCCAATCGTTCGGGCATAAAGCCGGTTTCTATCGTGATCGTGCGGTGAACGGCATTGTTCCAACTGCTGTCGTTATCGTCCCGTGCGCGCACCTCGATAGCCAATTCACCCAGGTCGTAGTCTTCGGTTTTGATAGTGGTCGTAATTTCTGACGTGCTGGCGACATCTTTGACCACACCGTTGACCGAAACCCGCACTTTGCCACAATTGGCGCGGACATGGACTTCCAGCCAATTGCCTAATCTGACCAAATCGCCCTCTTTGATAAAACCGGGAACATCTTCGTTCTGAACCGTAATCGTGAAGGTCGTAATTCGGCTTTGTGGGCACTTGGCCGCCAAAACACTGCGCGGCGGGATTAGCACCCCAATGATGATCCAGATTAACACGAACCAACCAAACCGCTGCATGTTTCGATCCTTTATAGTAGCATGTTTGAACCACACGCCGACTGTTTTAAAACACCGGACAGGTTTTAATGCGCGGTGCGGCGGTGCTGCGCGATGGCCCGTTCAATCGCGTCATCAATGGCGTGGTCGAGCGCTTCCTGGTCGGCATCCGGCACCAGCAAATGCTGCTGGTCAATTTCGTCCAGCGCCTTGAGTACCTGAATCCCCCGCTGCACCCACTCTTCGCGTTCCGCCTGATAATCGGCTTCCTGCATTTTGCCCGTAGAAAAATCTTCATCCAGATCGCGGATATTGGTCAGCACCCGTTCATAATACATCCCCAGGCGTTCACGCTGCTTCTGGAGCACATTGGCATCAGCGTTATAACGCGAGGTCGAGCGCTGAAAAAACGGTGACGCCACAAAAGCCACCGCCGCCAGGAAAATCACCAGCGAAACCATCAGACCTTCAATACTCATAATTTTATGCCCCGGTTGCCAGCACGCGATCCAGGAGCGCGCTGAGTTCCGCCTCATTCACCTGCTGCATGATAAATTCCACCACTTCGCCCTTCTGGTTAACAATAAAAGTTTCCGGCACACCCTGAATGTTATACAGATCAGAAATCTTTGTACCAATGTCCAGACCGTTGGGATAGGTCTGGCTGAATTCGTTGATGAAAGCCTTCGCGCCGCGTTCGGTATCGGTGTACGCCACCCCCAGGAAGGTCACACCCTGGTCTTTGTATTTATCCCACACCCTTTGTAATTCGGCGGCTTCCACCCGGCAGGGCTGGCACCAACTGGCCCAGAAGTTAATCACCACCACCTGGCCTTTAAGGTCAGCCAGCCGGTAGGTTTGGCCGTCGAGGGTGGTCAGCGTAAAATCCGGCGCGGCCCCGGCCTGCGGTTGGGTCTGGTTACGCTGGAGCAGCGCCACGCCAAACACGACGGCAATCATCAGAATGCCGATGAGCAGCACAATTGACCCCAGGCCAAGACGAAAACCGGGCGCGGCGGCCACTTCAGAATTTTCGGTTTCAAACGGTAAATTCGCGTTGGACATCTTGTTCAGTTCTCACACTTTCCGCGTTGCTGACAACGGTTGGCAAAACTACTTTTGCTGCTCCCACAACTGTCGCGTTAACTGCGCATGACCAACATGCAGCGCAGTATGTTCCAGCGCGTGCAGCAGCGCCCACGCCACCGTACAGTCGCGCCCGTCGCGCGGGAAAATTCGGGGGCTATTCAGGTCTTCCAGACTCAGCTTTTCCAATATCTGCTGCGTGAAGGCCCGATTATCAGTCAACCGCTGGCGCAGTGTGGTTTCGTCGGCATCGCGCGTCTGAAATTCGGCGTCTCGGTTGCGGTTCGACGGAATTTGCGCGACCACATCACCACTCAAATAGCGTTCTGCGCCGGTCAGATGTACCAGCAGCACCCCCAAAGAATTGCTGTCCGGGGTGGGCGACCAGTTCAGCGCTTCCCCAGCTAAACCGGCGATAGTTTTTTCCAGTTCCAGGTGCAAATTTGTTTGGAGTTTCAGGTACTCTTCAAAAAATGGCTGCATCGTTTACCTCCGTGC
>DATALK010000226.1:0-2287 GCA_036261085.1 Phototrophicaceae bacterium
GAAGTATTTCCAGGGCGCTTTCCTGCTCCCCAATCTGATTTCGATGGTGGTGGTCTCGTATATCGTGTTTGCCTTTCTCAATACCGATACGGGCCTCCTGAATCGGACGGTGCTGCCCGCCTTAGGCGCCGCGGAAACCAACTACTACAGCCAACCGCAGGCGTGGCCGGTGATCCTGTTGATTGTTTATTTGTGGAAAAACACGGGCTACGCTTCCCTTATTTACCTGGCCGGGATCGCCAGCATTGATCCGACCCTCTACGAAGCCGCCCGCATTGACGGGGCGGGCAAGTGGGATCAAATCCGCTTTATCACGCTGCCGCAATTGAAATCTACCATTATCATCCTGACGCTGTTATCGGTTGGGCGCATTATGTTCTCGGATTTTGGGCTGTTCTATCAGGTGCCGATGAATTCTGGCCCGTTATATTCCACGACTCAGACCATTGATACCTATGTTTACCGGGGCCTGATGCAGTTGGGGAATATCGGCATGTCGTCAGCCGCCGGTCTCTATCAGTCCATAGTCGGGTTTGTGCTGGTGCTGCTGGCTAACTATTTAGTCAAAAAGATCAGCCCGGAAAACGCGATGTTTTAGGGAGGCCACGATGAAAAATTTGTATTCCAGGGGCGAAAAAACCTTTGCCACCGGGTCAGGAATCCTGCTCGCGGTATTGGCGATTGCCAGCCTCCTACCGTTCCTGCTGATTGTGATGGCTTCGCTCACGTCCGAGGAAGCCCTGATTGCCAACGGGTATTCGTTTACGCCACAGGTCTTCAGTCTGGATGCCTATTATTATATGGTGGCCCAGGCCCAGATCGTCTTGCGGGCCTATGGCGTCTCCATTTTTGTCACGGTGGTGGGAACCAGCGCCAGTCTGCTGCTGGTTTCGACACTGGCCTACCCGCTGTCCCGGCCCGATTTTCCGTTCCGGCGGCTGTTCACCTTTTTGGTGGTTTTCACGCTGCTGTTTAATGGGGGGGTCGTGCCGTCTTATATCATGTGGACGCGCGTCTTCCATCTAAAAAACACCGTCCTGGCCTTAATCGTTCCCAATTACCTGATGAGTGGTTTCAGTGTGCTGTTGGTCAAGAACTACTTCGAAAAGGCCGTCCCCAAGGATTTGATCGAAGCCGCCCAGATTGATGGCGCCTCCGAATTTGGCATCTTTTTCAGGATTATGCTGCCGCTGTCGGTTCCCGTGTTGGCGACGGTGGGGATGCTCACGGCGCTGGCCTATTGGAACGACTGGATCAACGGTTTGTATTACATCAATGATCCGAGCCTGTATGGCGTGCAGCAGCTTTTAATCCGTATTCTGGACAATATCCAGTTTCTTAAATCCGGGGCGGCGGCCAGCGCCCTGGGGAATATTGTTGTAGATCTGCCCAGCGCGGCGATTCGTATGGCGCTGGCGGTCATTGGCATCCTGCCGATTTTACTGATTTTCCCCCTGCTTCAGCGGTACTTTATCAAAGGTATGGTCATCGGGGCGGTCAAAGGCTGATGGCGCCGCCCGCCGATTGAAAACGAGGAATCATGAACGTCAAAGAAGTTGTTGACCGGATTATCGCGGCGTGCCCGAAGCCGCCGCTGGAAAAGACCTGTGATCTGCTGATGGCCGGGGCCTGGGACTGCGAGGTTACGGGCATTGTCACCACCTTTATGGCGACGATTGAGGTCATCCAGGATGCCATCGCCAAAGGCGCCAATCTGATTATCACCCATGAGCCAACTTACTATACCGGCTGGGATCAGACCGATTGGCTGGTGAATGATGAAGTGTATCTGCGGAAACAAAAACTTCTGACCGAAAACCGGATCAACATCTGGCGGTTTCATGACGGAATGCACTTCTACCACCCCGATTTGATCTACGTCGGCCTCAATAAAGAGTTAAACTGGGAGCAGTACCAGCTGCCGGAGCGGGCTTGTTATGCCATTCCAACCACAAAGGTTGAGGCGTTAGCAAATTTTCTCAAACAGCAGCTCAACGTCAATGCTGTGCAAATTATCGGCAATCGGGAAATGCCAGTTGAGCGGGTCGGGATTCTGGTGGGCGGCAGCAGCCTGGGGATTTTCTCCGAGCAAGCGCCGATGGAGCTGATGCGTGATAACAACCTGGATGTGCTGGTTTGCGGCGAGATTCTGGAATGGACGTTGTGCGCCTATGTGCGGGATGCCGCGCAGTTAGGCCTGAATCGCGCTTTGATTATTCTGGGGCATAATCGTTCGGAAGAAGTGGGGATGAAATACCTGCCCGCATGGCTGACGCCGCTGCTGCCC
>DATALK010000227.1:0-9996 GCA_036261085.1 Phototrophicaceae bacterium
TTAGCATTGAAATCATTGGGTGACAGATTCATGGCAAAAGATTTAAAAACCACAAATCGACCCTCAGGAGTAATTTTTGCATTGAAAGAGCTACCATTAGCCGGTGTGCCGTCCGAGGCAACGGAAACGCGAGTAATCACCCCGGTAGATTGATCGCGGACAAAAAATATCCCTGGAATCGTTGTTATCATTGGGAATCAGGTTATTGGCAATGGAGTCGAAGACTACTAATCGTCCATCACCGGAAAAAGTGGGAGTAGTCGATTCGCCATTACCTGGAGTGCCATCGCTGGCGACTGAAGCCCTGTTGTAGTTGAATGGGCTACAATCTTGAGCGTTAATATGGATGGAAATAGAAAAAGTGGCAGTAGCAAAAACGCCGACGACAAAAACAAGGCTCTTGCGGTGTAGCATGTAGAATCCCCCTGGAGTATGACCGCATTAAATATACGCTATTTAAATAAAATAAAACAGTGACTGAGATAACCGCAAGGCTGACTTTGACAGAGATAGACTACACACAGTATCATGGCCGGGAGATCAGCTTTAATGAAGGAGCGTGGTTTACTTTGATGAATCAACCCGGCGGCCAATTTGAGAACGTGGATATTGAGACTTACCGCGAACAGTTTCACCCCGGCGATCATCTGCTGGTGGATGTGCGCGAAATAGACGAGTGGGTGCTGGGCCACATTCCCGGCGCGGTGCATATTCCGTTGAACGATCTGCCGGAACGCCTGGCGGAAATTCCGACGGACAAACCCGTCGTGGTGGTGTGTGCTACGGGTGGACGCAGCCTGTACGGGTCGCAGTTTTTATTGGAGTCGGGGTATTCGCAGGTTTACAATCTGGAAGGTGGCACGATGGGGTGGCTGATGAAACGGCTGCCCATCGAACGATAAACCCAGCGGCGCTGAAACGGCTGGCGTGGGGAGCCGGGTAGCTCCCTTATCGCCTGACTGGTGCATGAAAAGGGGGCGTTAGTGGGGGAGAAGCCTGGACGTTTGTATATTGACAACCTTTAGGCTGTCTACTACAATTTATTCCGCTGTCCAGGCCATAACATGACCTTGAAGCGCGTCCGCCAAACGTGGTACAATGTGAGCATACTGTTTAACAACCTGAAAGTGCAATCCACTGAAGGTTGGATATTATCAGATCAGTAAGTGCCGCAGTAGCTCAGCTGGCAGAGCAACCGCCTTGTAAGCGGTAGGTCGTGAGTCCGAATCTCACCTGCGGCTCTGCCGTGAACGGAAACGTAAGCGGATATTTAACAATAGAATACTGGAGTGCGGATTGTGTTAGAACTGCGTAGTCAAAAAAACAGCATTCGACAAGGTGATGTTGGTGTTGCGATTGCGATAGCGTGGTTTGCACAGAACGGATACCCACCCCTCAAACCGTTGACCGAAAATTTGCCATACGATTTGGGTGTAGATATGGGTGACAAAATTTGTCGCGTTCAGGTTCGCACAACTTACCACAAAAACAAGGCTGGTAATTATGAGGTTCATTTGCGGGTGCTGGGCGGTAATCGCTCTGGTACTGGCTTAACCACATATTTTGACCCGGCCAAAGTCGAGTACTTGTTTGTGGTAACTGAAATTGGTGAAAAATACTTGATACCAAGTACTGACATCATGTGTAAAAGCACCATTACACTTTGTGATGAAAAATATGCTCAGTACCGGGTAGAGTAGTTTAACAACATGGGTCCGTGTCCCGAGCGGCAAAGGGGGCAGACTGTAAATCTGCTGGCGGTAGCCTTCGGAGGTTCGAGTCCTCCCGGGCCCACATCAAGTCAACTTACCAATGACTTGAAACTGATCGGATGCCTCAGTAGCTCAGGTGGTAGAGCGCATTCTTGGTAAGAATGAGGTCATGGGTTCAACCCCCATCTGAGGCTTGAAATCATGGATGCAGTCAGATTGATAAGGAAGTAGATTCATGGCAAAAAAAGGCAACCGGCTGCTGGTTAAAATGCGCAGCACCGAAAGCGGCCATATGTACTATACGCAGAAGAATCGCCGCAACGACACGGGTCGTCTCGAATTGAAGAAATATGACCCGCTGGTGCGGCGTCATGTACTCTACCGCGAAACCAAGTAGGTGTTTGCGGGATAGAGGGGAATAGCTCAATTGGCAGAGCAACGGTCTCCAAAACCGTAGGTTGAGGGTTCAAGTCCTTCTTCCCCTGCTCAAGATTGATGAGACACCGTCGTTCCCGGCGGTGTCTTGCATACTGGCAACTGTTCGTTTTGAAGAGGGAGAACCAGCGCATGTCTGCTGACCAGAAGACACTCGACGACAACTCGAAGCGCCGCGGGGGCCGGCTGCGCCGCGAGGCCGATGCAGCGGCGGAAGCCGTTGATAATTATGAGGCCAACGCCGACCTGGAGACCGAAGGCGACGACGAAGAAGTTGACTCCGGCAAAGGGATTACCGAGCGCAAAGGCCGCGCGACCCCAGGCCGCCGGGCGCTGGCGGTTGAAGAAACCAAGAGCGAAGGCAACGCCGTGACGCGCCCGCTGATGGGCATCCGCGATTACTTTGAAGGCGTCCGCTCCGAAATGCAAAAAGTGGTGTGGCCGACCCGCGAAGAAACCCGCCGGTTGACGTTTATTGTCCTGGGCGTGACGATTTCCGCCGCGCTGGCGCTGGGCGTGATTACGCTGGTCTTTAACGAACTGTTTACGCTGGGCCTGCGGAGTCCGCTGGTATTTGGGATTCTGTTTGTAGTCATTCTGGGAGCCTATGTCTACTACCTGCGCAGCAACAACCGCCGCACTCCCACCTACTGAGTTTTAGTGTTTGAGGGAGACTTATGTTCGACGATTTTGACGCGCGCGAAGACACCGATTACGACCCCAATCCGGTCTATCTGGACGATCCGGCGGCCAATGATGACGATGATTCGCTGGGGCCAATCCTGGATGGTCTGCTGCCAGGCAAAACCGAAGGCGAAAAGCTGTGGTACGTCGTTCATTGTTACTCCGGCCAGGAAAACAAAGTGCGCCATGCCATCGAGCAGCGCATTGAAACGATGGGGATGCGGGATAAGATTTTTGATGTGATCGTCCCCACCGAAGAAGAAATTGAGGTCAAGGAAGGTAAGCGGCGCACCGTCGAACGGCGCGTTTTCCCCGGTTACATCCTGGTCGAAATGAAAATGGATGAAGATTCCTGGTACGTCGTGCGGAATACCCCCGGCGTCACCGGTTTTGTTGGCATGGGCAACGATCCCACGCCGCTGCGCCAGGAAGAAGTTAAACAAATCATGGATCGCATGTCCGACGAGTCACCCAAAGTCAAGGTGTCGTTTAAGGTCGGGCAAAAAGTGCGGATTATTGATGGGCCGTTTAATGATTTTATCGGCGTTGTGGCCGCCCTGGACTCGGACAAATCCAAAGTTCGGGTGATGGTCAACTTCTTTGGGCGCGATACTCCGGTTGAACTGGACTTCCTCGAAGTCGAAAAAGTGTAAAAATCGGGACACAATAACAGCGAGACAGGGGCAGAGGGACGACCTTGCCCCTGTTTTTATTGGCCGGAAGTCAGTAGAATAAACACACTTTTGCGTCAAAATCGGCCAAAAGCTGATCGGGCATAGCAATCCAAGCTATCCGACCTAATAGAGGAATTCTCATGGCAAAAAAGATCAAAGCAATTGTCACCCTGCAAATTAACGCCGGGAAAGCCACGCCCGCCCCGCCCATCGGCCCCGCGCTGGCGCAGCATGGTATCAACCTGATGGCGTTCTGCAAGGAATACAACGCCCGCACTTCCAACCGGTTGGGCGAAGTTATTCCGGCGGAAATCACCGTCTTCAGTGATGGTTCCTTTAAGTTCATTCTGAAAAGCCCGCCGACCACCTTCCTGATTAAAAAAGCGGCTGGCATTGACAAGGGTTCGGCGACCCCCCACACGCAGAAAATCGGCAAACTGACGCGCAAGCAGGTGCGGGAGATTGCTGAAATTAAATTGAAGGACACCAACGCCCTGGATATTGACGGCGCGATGCGACAGATCGAAGGCACCGCGCAGCAAATGGGCGTGGAAATCGTTGATTAGGTAGTCATCAGTCGCCAGTCTTCAGTCAATTCAGGATTTGACTGGAGGCGGGATGCTGGAACTGTAAAACTTTAAATCGTGGGAGGGCGGAACGCCCGTAGACCACAGGAGAAAAAACAATGGCTCAACATGGAAAACGGTATTTAAACGCGGCCAAACTGGTGGATGCCAACAAGCTGTATCCCCTGGCGGAGGCTGTCGCTCTGGCGAAACAAACCGCGACCACCAAGTTCGACGAAACGATTGAACTGCACTTCCGCCTGGGCATTGACCCGCGCCACAGTGACCAACAAGTCCGCAGCACCGTCCTGCTGCCGCATGGTCTGGGTAAAAAGGTGCGTGTTCTGGTGTTTGCCGAAGGTGAAGATGCCCGTGCGGCGGAAGCTGCCGGAGCGGACATTGTGGGCAGCGATCAGCTCATCGAACGGATCCAGAAAGAAGGCTGGATGGACTTCGACGCGACCCTGGCCGTCCCGGCCATGATGGGGCGTGTGGGTCGTATCGCGCGAGTTCTCGGCCCGCGCGGGATGATGCCTAATCCGAAAGCGGGAACCGTCGTGCAGCCCGCTGATCTGGCCCGTGCCATTGACGAGCTGAAAGCCGGGCGCGTGGAATTCCGTAACGACAAAACCGGGAACCTGCATGTGCCGGTTGGCAAAGCCAGCTTTGAATTGCAGCGGTTGATTGAAAACGCGCAGGCTGTGCTGGATGCCGTGCAGCGTCAAAAACCGTCGTCGGTTAAAGGCGTTTACATTCGCCGCATCGTTCTGGTCTCCACGATGGGGCCGGGCCTGCGACTGGAAGTTGGCGGCGCGCCGACGACTGCCGACTAACGAAACGCTCTCTGGTACGGACACGATCACTCGTGTCCGTACTTTTTTATCCGGTTAACTGCCGATGCCCCTCACCACTGTTTCCGGCGACCCGCTGCTCACCCGCGCTCAAATGCTGGCCTTTGGCATGAATGCGCGCGGCAAAACCGAAGTCGGCGCGCTGGAAACTCGCCTGCTGGACTGTTACCCGGCGGCCTTTGCCTCATATCGCAAACAATGTCATAACGGACGCATCCAGGCCGGTGATTTCTGGACATGGCATGAGTCCCAACCACATCTAGCGTTTCTGGTGATTCGAGAGTCGCCGCAGGGTGCGACCCGCTTGCGCTACGTGGAAGCCGTTGTGATGACCATCGCCCGTGATTACCGCTTGTACGGCCTGGAAAGTCTGGCGCTCGCGCCGCTCGGTGACAGCATCGAATGGCCGCTGCTGCGCCCCGTCCTCGATCATTGGCTCGCGGCACTCCCGCTGCCAATTATCGTGTATGAGCGGTATGTGCCGGGGGTGGCAGGGAAGTGTAGCTGGGATTAAAAATGTTTTACTACCTGTTAGCCGAGAAAGGAGCACACTGAAATCTGGACGATTTTTGTAAAGGGATTGATGGCACGATTCTAAAATTCAACACCGATTAAATCTATTCTACTTCCCCTTGATTTTCTCAGTCCGAGGAGCAACGGGATAGCCCCCGACTACCACCCGGAAACCAGTATCAGTAAAGAAATAGGTTTCAGCATTCTCGCTATGGTACGCACAAGTTGCCCACTGAACACTATAATTCCAGGAACCACCTCGTGCTGTTTTTCGTTGCTTACTAATTCCGTCTATCCTTCTAAAATAACGCCCTCCATCATTAATGCACCACTCTAGGACGTTACCGGCCATATCTAAGGCACTACAACTCGCTGCCCCAGCCGGGTACATACCAACACTGATAGGCTGTCCAAATTCCGCTTCGGAAGAGTTCAGACACCGGTTATCCGTTTCCGTCCCCCAGGGATAAATCCTGGTTGGATCGCCACCGGTTGCAGCTAACTGCCATTCCCATTCGGTTGGCAAACGAACGCTCAAATAGGGAGTTTGTTTTTCACCCTGCTTTAGCTGCCTTATACGAGCGATCTCATCCGCTAATTGGGGCCACCCTGGATCGTAGAGTTTGGCTGATAACCAACTGGTAAAGGCTCTAGCCTGATGCCAGTTGATATTGACGCGAGGATAATTGGCAATTTTATAGGGTTGCTCGGCTAATTTCTGGGTCCCATGTGCGTGGGCCTGAATAACCCACGCCCTCAATATTCGCCGCTCTTCCGCCATTTCCTGTTGTATTTCGGTGCCTTTATATTGAGCTTCGTGGGCTGATTTTTCGTTATTGGCTTCGATCAACTTCTGTAGTTGTTCTTCTTGTGCCGCGAAACCATCAACAGCATCAAGGAAAGCCTGGAACTGGCTATAGGTAATCAAATATTTGCTGATACAAAACGGTTCTACCTGGAAACGCCACTCTTTGATCTCCACTTCACCACCAGCAACATAACACCATTCGATTTGAGGGATACCATCTGGTCTCAAACCCACGCCAGGACGGGGATCACCAATCGCCGCCAACCGTTCACCAATGGTGCGCCGCTGCTGATGGGAAGTATTCATATCTTCTAATTCTCGCAGCAGTCGGGCTTGTTCTGGGTTCGGGAAAAGATGGATTGGCGGGGAAACAATTTGGGGCGCGTCCTGGCCGGTGGAAAGCTCCGGTTGGGTGGGTTTAGGTAACGAACCGACTTGGTGTAAATCAGTTTTAGGTGCATTGTGGTGAGTGGCAAGTTCGGGTTTGGTGCCTTTGGAAGAAATGGGGGGAGCAACCACTGACACAGTTAGGGATTGCAGTTTTCCAATATCCTCGATGACTTGTGAAATTACAGACTGCTGCTCGGTGCTAGGGTTTACAGAATACACCTTCACCCAAAAACGACACTTGCCAAATTGAATCTGCCGTTGAAACCCCCACTGTATCAGGCTGGCTTGGGTTGTTTCGTCCATGTTGATTTCATAGCGCCGCCGCGCCTTAGGAATATATTCAGGTAACAAGTCAACCCGCGAGGCGGATGTGTTTTCACAAAACTCCAGGACGATAACATCTTTTCGCGCCTGATAAGCGCCGCCCGTAGACAAGCCCCGGAACACAAAGCCACAAGTGGCATAAAAATTGTCGACCTGAAAGATAAAGCGATTGGTCATGCCTATTGGGTCTTCCCAGGGATGATCGTCCGGCATCGCATCTTCCCAGTGGCGGTAATGATATGACAGATCCGGGGGAAAACAGGGGATGGCTGCGGCGACAACCTGTTCATAGATAGCCGCGACGAGCTTAATCCTGAACTCATGCTCTCGCCGATACTTCCCTTCCACTACGCTTCGCAATTTTTGGGGCATTGAATACCTCTCCGTTTATTTATGGGGTATGCCAATCAAGAACGGATCTGGCAGCGATGTCCGGGTGATTGGAAACTTCTAGCTTTGTCTATCATAATCCCAATTGAGAACGACGAGGGCGAACAACGGGTTCGCCCTCCAAAAATCAGTGATTGGATGTGGAAATCAGGGGAAACTACGGGTAATTGCGGTTTAACATGCGCGCGTAGGGGATGGTTTCGCGGATGTGGGGCAGGCCGCAAATCCAGGCGACGGTGCGCTCCAATCCCAGGCCAAAACCGGCGTGCGGCACGCTGCCAAAGCGCCGCAGATCGAGATACCAGGCGTAGGCTTCGCGGCCAATGCCCATTTTCTTGACCCGTTCTTCAATTAGCGTGGTGTCATAAATACGTTCGCTGCCGCCGGTAATTTCGCCGTAACCTTCCGGCGCGAGCAAGTCCACGCTGCGGCAGACTTCGGGGCGGCCATCCACCGGCTGCATGTAAAAGGCTTTAAACACCGAGGGGAAGTTGTAAACAAACACCGGTTTGTCAAACATCTGCGTCAGTTCGGTTTCGTGCGGGCTGCCAAAGTCCGTCCCCCACTCGATTTTGACCTGCGCCTGATATTCGGGGTCTTCGATTTCGGCGGCGCGTTTGTTCAGGCGTTCCACCGCCTCATCGTAGCTGATGCGCGGGAAGGGCGCGATCACCCGCTGTAGAGCGCTGGTGTCGCGTTCCAGGATTTTAAGTTCTTCCTGGTGTTTTTCCAGCACGGTTTGCACGATGTGACCGATGAACTCTTCCTCCATCGCCATCAAATCTTCCAGCGAAAAATAGGCCATCTCCGGTTCGAGCATCCAGAATTCCATTAGATGGCGGCGCGTTTTGGATTTCTCCGCGCGGAAGGTGGGGCCGAAGCAGTAGACTTTGCCGAACGCGGCCATGTTGGCTTCGTTGTAAAGCTGACCAGTCTGGGCCAGGAACGCCGGCTCACCGAAGTAATCAATCGAAAACAGCGTGGTCGTATCTTCACCAGCGGCAGGCGTGAGGATAGGCGTGTCTACCAGCAGGTAGCCGTTGTTATCCAGCCAATTGCGGATTTCATGTACGATGGTCGCCCGAATGCGCAGAATGGCCCACTGGCGCGAAGAGCGCAGCCACAGATGGCGGTTATCCATCAGGAATTCCACGCCGTGTTCTTTAGGGGTGATGGGGTATTCGTCGGCCATCTGCACCAGTTGCAGGCTTTTGATGCCGACTTCAAACCCACCGGGAATCCCCGGCGCGCGGTCATCCTTGCGCACCGAACCGGTGACAATGACCGACGATTCCTGCGACAGCTTACCGGCGATTTCAAACTCGTTTTCGGCCATCTCTTTTTTAAAGGCGACACATTGGGCCACGCCCGTACCGTCGCGCAGTTGGATAAATTGCAGCTTGCCCTTGTCGGTGCGGTTGTAGACCCAGCCGCGCAGGGTCACTTCCTGGCCGTCGTACTGGGCAAGATCGCGGATGTTGATAATCGTTGCCACCAAGTTTATTCCTTACTTGAAAAAATTTTAACGATGGTGATTTGATTATAGCCGCTGCCGTTTTACAGTCAATTTGGGATCGGCAGCGGGCGGATTCGGTTTCAGCGGCCAGCGCTGGTGGGCAGCGCCGGAGGCTGAAAGCCATCCGGCTGAATTCGCAAAGCCCGCTCAAAGCGGGCTGCCGGAGTCAGCGGTGTAACCCATCAGCTTACTTAAAACAGGTTTCCTTTCGATGGTCGCTAGGGGACTTCTAGCCCCTGGTGTGGCAAGAGTACACGGCCCTATTTTTGAATACACCCGCGTTAGGGGGCAAACCGCTGAAGAGTAACCAGGATTAATTTAGTGGTGTGTACCCCGCCCCTTCGAATGTTATTGAAACCATTGTTGATTGGGGATTTTCCTGAAGGCCATAAAACATATAGTCATTATGATTTACATTTGATTTGAGATCAAAATGGCGATATTCCAGATAAAACCTGAGCCAATCATCGAGAATAGTTTCAGCTAGTCGTAAATCAACAAATGGTTTGGCCCGAACCGCATAACCCTGGAAATGCAGGGGCCACTTTTTCTTAAGATGCGGCGGCAGTTTAAGAATACGTAGTGGTGCTGTTGGTGATAATTGTAACGTCTCGATCAGTTCCATTTTGACCATTGTTAATCCCAGGCAGAAATCTGAAACCTGATCGTCCGTAACAAAAATACGAAAGTTGGTTGAATTGGCCGTCTGGACATCGAGATTGAGAATAACCGTTCTTCTTGACATGGTGCGAAAGCCATAATTATGAATAAGATTTTGAAAGAATAAATTAAATAAAACTGAAAATCAACCGGAAAAGGTTGTCAATTCTGTATACAGACGTGATAAAAATGGCGCGTTTAGATACAATGGAAATCAAATTCAGGGCGGTTTAAGGCCGCTGGGGAGAATAAATCATCGAAACACTCATACACCAGAACCCTTATCAAGCGCTGGCGGCGCGTCTGGATGCTTTACCCAGTGGTTTCCCGGCGACGGATGACGGGGTCGAACTGAAGATTCTGGAGTACTTGTTTACGCCGGAAGAGGCGGCGCTGGCGGCGCAGCTTAAAACGGGATTGGAGTCTGTCGAGCAGATTGCCGCGCGGGTGGGTGGCGAGGTCGCGGCCATCTC
>DATALK010000228.1:0-7389 GCA_036261085.1 Phototrophicaceae bacterium
AAAAGGGTATAACGGGCGGTGGTTGCATTAAATTCCAGCGGGTTGGCAAAGGTACTTTCGGTGCTGATTTGCAACCGGTAACCCGTTGCGCCGGAAACGCTATACCAACTGAATGCGGGTCTGGCTGTCTTGATGACCGCCGCTGCTGCTGGGACATATAACCGGGGAGCGGCGGGAGCGATGGTATCTATTGTAAAGGGCCGTCCGGCACTCCAAGTGCCGGCAAAGCCCCACTGGTTGACAGCCCGAACGCGCCAGTAATACAGCCCATCAGCTAACAGATTGTCCAGAGCGAAGGTCGTGGCATTAACTGCCTGCACAACTTCTGGTGTGCGGAAGTACGAGTCGTTATCTACCTGAAGTTCGTAACTGACAGCGCCAAAGGTGTAAACCAGCGGTTTCCATTCAAACGTTGGGGGCTTGTTGGTGATGGCGCGATACAGAGGGTTTACCTGAACCGGCACACCAGGAGCCATCGGGGTGATCGTCAGGGTGCGATAGAACGGCGTGAGTTGGAGACCGGCGCCGGTGATGACACTGACGCGCCAGTAATACTTGCCAAACGCCAGGACGGTGGGGACGGTATAACTGGCGGTTGTGCCGTTTGGAGTTTCGATGTTCACCACTGCTTGCTCAAAGTTCGGGTTGTCAGCCAGCTGCACGTGGTAACGAAGCGCGCCCGGCGAGGTGTACCACTGCAAGAGTGGCGTGGTATCCGTTGTAAAACTGCTGTCGGCCGGAGCGCGCAGCAGATTAACCTTAAAGCTGAAGGTCGGGCTAAAAGCGCCCCAATTGCCTGCCGCGTCCTGGGCCTGGATATGCCAGTAATAGGTTCCTTGAGCCAGAACTGCCGACGCTGTATAAGTCGTTGTTGCCAGCGTCGTATTTGTTACCAGGTCAGTAAAACCAGGGTTACGCGAGACCTGGAGACCGTAGCGGGTAGCAGTGGTCGCTGCGCTCCAACGGTAGGTGGGGCGGGCGGTAGCAACTTCGCCGTTGTCCTTCGGCAAACTGAGAACCGGCGCGGCGGGTGGAGTCGTATCTACAGTGAAATACCAGGCCGAACTCCACGCGCCATAAACGTCCAGGGTATTGGCCGCCCGCACCCGCCAATAGTACCGACCATCCGGTAAAACCATCGTGGTGTAAGTTGTTTCCTCGACCACTTCACTTACTTCGGGCGTGCGGAAGTAAACATCATTGTCCACCTGCACCTGATAAGTCACACCGTACCGCGCGCTGCTCCAAAGCAATTGTTGGCTTTGATGGCGCGAGACGATCGCGTTAGCCGGACTGATCGGTAAGGGTCGTGCCGGGGTGCCGGGTACTGTGACCGGAATACTGGTGGTAACGGTGAATGCGCCGTAGAACCTGTTTGAAAATCAGGCAATACATGCTCTGAGCGAGAAATTTAGGGGTCTAACCTAACCCCCTCTCCATAGTATGGAGAGGGGGAAACGAGCGCAGCGACGACGCGAATGGGGACGCATGTCCCCTGAGCGGAAGGGTGAGGTCGCTCCTCAGGTAGCCAAGTCAAAATACCCGGACAGCCCATTGGGTGTCCCTATCTGGCTCCGAAATTACTTCCGCTCCGCGCCGGAAAACGCGGCGGCCAGTCCCAGGCCGATATAAACCGTCCCGGCAAAATAGCGCTGGAACTGTAAAAAGCGCAGATTGCCGCGCAGCCAGCGGCCAGCCGTCCCGGCGGCCAGCGCATACAGGCCATCGGTGATGACGGCCAGCGCCACAAAAATGAGGCCCAGCGTTAACAGTTGCAGCGGTGCGGAACCGGCGGAACGATCCACAAACTGCGGCAGAAAGGCGAAGAAAAACAGCGCCGTCTTGGGATTCAAAATCGCCACGACCATACCTTGTGAGAAAATTTGCCCCAGACTCTTTTTTTCGATTACATCGGTTGTTTGGGCTTTGACCGGCGTGGTCAGAGTCCGAATGCCGAGGTAAATTAGATAGGCCGCGCCGAGATATTTCACAATGTCAAACGCCAGTGCCGATGAGAGCAAAATGGCGGAAATGCCGAGCGCCGCCCCCGCCGCATGAAACAGATTGCCCGCTTCGATGCCTAACATCGAGACCAATCCGGCGCGGCGCCCCTGGTCAACGCTGCGCGCGATAATATACAGCACGGCTGGCCCCGGTGTGAGCAGCAGGATAATAGTGGCCGTGAGAAACATGGGCAGTTGGGTAGTTGAGAGCAGCATGATTCAGACTCCGCGCAGGATTTTTGAGTGTCAGCCCCATCATAGGAAAATTTGGCAGGAACGGCTACGGCGCATCTGCCCAATGAACCGCAGCCGTTCTTTGTGACATTTGTAGAACCGACCACCCGGCAAAAAATCATTTCGGGCCGGAGGCCGCGTTTTCGTTACCACACCCCCGGAATCAGGCGATAACGAACGCTGCGGGCATAAGCGTGTAGCCTGACAAACCACCTTGACGCATTTAGGTATTCTTAGCGCCCGGCCACAATTACAAACAAATGCTCCTGCCCGGTATCAGAAATCTCGCCTGCTAACGACGGATAGAATTCCACCCGATTAAACCGCCGCAGCAGATGGCGGTAGGCTGCATCGGTATAAGCCTGGTGCATCGCCAGATAATGAGTCATGGCCCCGGATGCGATGTCAATCACATAGTAGTGCGACAGGGAACTGTCATTCTCAAAGGCCGACTCGCTCAAACAGAGGTATGGCTGATCGGAAAACACGCCGCTTGCCGCCGTGTGCCAGGTGGCGGGTTCCTGACCAAGACGTTTGACCACATCCTGATTATGGACTTCCAGCAGCAGTTGCCCGCCCGGTTTAAGGGCTTCATAGGTCCGATCAATAATGGCAGCGGCGTCACTGGGCGCAAAGGCATTAAGCTCGCCATAGACCATCATCGCCAGATCATAGCCGGTTCCCAGAGGGTGGATGCGCACATCGCCGTGAATAAACGTCCCCGTGGAATGCTGACACGCATAATCAATGGAAGCTGGTGAGATATCAATGCCGGTCACGGTGTGGCCCAGGTGGCTCAGGCGATCCGCATAAAAGCCAGGGCCACACCCCAGATCAAGAATAGCGGCTGGCTCCTCGGCTAACACCTGATGGTGAATCCAGGCCACATGGTAATCAATAATGGTCTGGCGGCGACTGGCGGCATCGTGATCCTGCGCCAAATGCTCACGCAGCATCCGGCGGCTGAAATCAGGATCATGCCAGGGAATCTTCTGCCATTCCGACGGAATACGATGGCGGTTGATGAGTTGTTCGAACACGGTGTTTCCTTTCAGATGGTTACTCAGGTAAACAAAAAACCGCAGGCCAAGCGCCTGCGGTCAAACCGCGTGAACAAATCCTGTCGGAGGTGGGACCTGCAGGCGCAAACCGGCAACTATCCAGACACTCATAGGTGTGGTGGATCGAAATTCCTGCCGGGTGTGTCTTCGCGCGAGGGCGAAGCGCCTACTAGTTCGTCACATTTAACAGTATAACATAGTGTTTGTTGAGAAGCAAATCACTCAACGGCTCATTAAATCCAAAAGCGGATTATAAAGGTTCACAGAGTGTGTATAGGGACGAATCACAGCTCGCCCCAGAGGAATTACCTATTCTAGACCATTCATATTCGTCTGAAACCGCTTAATTTTTTTTGATGCGCCCGGCCCCTATTCGCTGTCATACGCGGCTAACGCGGCGGGCAAAACTTGCGTCACGCCATGTCCAGCCGGTGGCAAACCCACCAAAACGGCGCTAATGATTTCCTCGCGGGAAGCGCCCGCCTGTTTTGCCATTTTGACGTGAAAAGGAATCCCGCTGTCATACCGCAGCGCCGCCAACACCGCCAGATACGCCAGTTGGTGAGTTTTGGGGTCTAAGGCGCTGGCTTTGGCAAGGTCTTGAACCATCTGCGACCAGGCTTGGGATTGAGCGGGGGCTTCGGTCATAAACGTTTGGAAGGCCGTACTAACCGGGGCGGATTGACCGTTACTCATGAAATTACTCCTGGTGGTGACTTTATATCCAGACTCAGATTAGCACTTTTGTTCTTATTTGTAAAGTCAAATCAGGCCGGTCAGGATTCTGAGACGATAATGTCCAGACTGTAGAGCAGCGCCAGCGCTTCCGGCAGGGAAAATTTTGTCTTTTTGAGCGTGTTCATATTCGCGGGGATAGCGTAATTGGTCGCGTGCCGGAAATCAGCCTCGGTCAGGTTTGTGTGAAAAAAGCGGCTTTCGGCAAAATCGGTGTGGGCGCAGTTGGCGCGGGTCAGATCGGTTTCGGCAAAATCCACATCGCGGGCGGTGCAGTGGGTCAGCGTCATCTTTTTCAGGATTAATCCGGCAAAAGTACAGTGGTTTAAGCCGCAGCCGTTAAAATGAATCGAGTTGAGAATGCCGCGTTTGTCCCAACTGGCGTCCGTCCAATTGATGCCGATCAGTTTGCAGTTTTCAAATTGAGTTTCACTGAAGGAGCAGTTGGTGACACTGGTGAGGCTCAGGTCACAGTCGGTAAAAACGCAGTCGTTAAACTTGCATTTCACCCACTTGGTTTCTTTGAAATCACTGCGGAGGAACTGACAGGCGTAAAAGGTTTTGCCCGTGATGGTCTGGCCCGCATAGTCGAGCGCTTTAAACTTTTCCGATTCGTACTCTAGGGGCATCTCCGCACAAAAATCCATAATTTTATCCTTCCGGCGCGCGGAACAAATGAGCGATAGTTAGGATACCATGCGGCGGCCTGAAATTCCACCGGTTTGAAAACAAAGGAATGGTAAATTAGAGGACGAGGGGTTTTTGAGCGTTGCAGAATTAATTCGGTAAACCGACATAGTGCAAAAAACCGCGTTTGGAATAGAGAAAACGCGCCACTTCAGCTTGCAAACGCGGCCAATCCTGCGCCCACGAGTGCAGGTGGATCACAGTCTGTTTGAGCCACCGCCAAACTTTCGCAATGGGATTACGTCACGAGGAATAAGTCGGTAACGGGACGAAGGCCAGCCCCAGTTGGGCGGCGGGCGCGCAGACTTCCGGCAAGAAATGAACCGGCGGCAGCCCGTGCCGGGAAGGTCTCCCCCAAAAGGGGCCAAGCGCCAGCGGGTGGGCTTCTCGCATTTCTTCCAGCGTTACCCGTTCGTACTTTTCCAAAATGACATCATAGCGGTATGCCATTTTCTTCTTCCCGCGACTTTCCACTACCAAATTATTTTTCAACACTCAAAAACCCTTGTCTCTACGGATTTCTCCACTTCCGAAACCATCATCGGCGCGCAGGGTAAAAACTTCAACACCCCCGAAAACCGCTTTGTTTGCCAACCTCAGATTTGATGACATAATCAGGGTAGTTAAAAATGTTTCTGGCGGAGACATGGTTTCTGCCCACGCTGGAACCACCAGAAGGTATGGATTATGCCGCTTGCTCCCGATCTCGTCCGGCAGCTTGAAGACCCCGACCCCCAACGCCGCCAGCAGGCCATTCTGACCCTGGGTCGTTCGGCTGACCCTGATGCGTTCCAACCGCTGTTTAGAGTCTACCAGAATGACCCGGTGCCCGAACTCCGCCTCTTGGCGCAGAAAGCCGCCCGTTACATTAAATCGGCCAACGAGGAACCCGGCGTCCGGCCCGCGCCAGCGGTTCCGGTCACACTGCCGCTAGACAGCACCCCGACAGCGCCAGTATTTACGGTTGAATCGTTAGCCGAGGGCAGCCGCGCCCGCTGGCACTACGACAAAGCGATGAATGAATATGTTCGGGGGGATCACGCTAAAGCCACACTGGAATTGAGCAAGGCGCTCCAGGTCGAACCGCGTCTGGCGCAGGATCACACCGTCGTCCAATTGGCGGCGCAAATCACCGGCAAACCGCCCGAAGCCGCCCTGGCCCTGCTGCAAAACACCAAACAGCGCCAGCAGTTCGCCAAAGAACAGCCCAAATTGCCCCCAAAAAAACGCCCGGCCCGGCCACTGCGCTGGATTTTGTTACTGCTATCGTTGGTGGCTTTAGGTGGGGCGGTAGTCTTTTTTATCACCAGCGGCGCGTTAGGGCGCTACCAACTGGCCGCCCAGTTGGAAGGGTGGAAAAAGGATGTTCACCGCGTGGGCAATACCAGCTATTATGTGGTGGTGCCGCCGGGGAAGCGTCCGGCCAAAGGGTGGCCGACGCTGGTCGCGTTGCATGGTTATGGCGGTGATGGGCAGTTCGCGCTGGTCGCCTTCGGGGATTTTGCGGTGCAGGAAGGTGTGCTGCTCATCGCCCCAACGTTTGGGAAATACCCCTACCCTTACGATCAATACACGCTGCCCGTCCTGAACGACATCATCCAACAGGCCAACCGGGATTATGGTTTAGACCCGTTTGGCGCGGTGTTTTACGGCTTCTCTGCCGGTGGGCAAATTTCAACGTTTTATGCTGGTTTATACCCGCAGTGGGTAGCCGGAGTGACCGCCGAGGCCGCGCCCGAAATTCACCCGCCACCGACCTCGCGCGGCCTGCCGTATAACATTCTCTACGGCGAGAATGACAGTGAGCGCTATGTCGCGGCGGATTCGGTGAACCGGCTGATAGGACTAGGTTATCCGGTGCGCTATGAAATTGTGCCGGGCGGCACTCACGATATGACGCCGCTGGGCTTCGCCTTAGCCAAAGAAATGGTGCGAACGACATTTAAACTAGGCTAACACCCTTCGCAGTGATGGTCGTCCACAAAAACCATCGTCTGTGAACCAGCATCCCAGGTGGCAAACCGCCCGCCGTACAGTGCCGCCAGCACTTCCGGGCGGTAAACTTCCGCCGGGGCACCATAAGCGATCAGACGGCGGTTGAGCGCCAGCACGCGATTAAAACGGCTGAACGCCAGATTAAGGTCATGCGTTGTCAGCACAATGGTCAGGCCATCGCGGTTCAGGGCGTCGAGTGTATCCATCAGGTTGTGTTCCACGCTGGCATCCACACCGCTGAAAGGTTCATCCAGCAGTAACACGCGCGCATCCTGCCCCAACGCGCGGGCGATAAATACCCGCCGTCGCTGCCCGCCGCTGAGTTCCCCAATCTGCCGCTTTGCCAAATCCGCTAACTCGACTCGTTCCAACGCCGCATCTACGGCGCGCCAATCCGCGCGTCCCGGCCAGCGAAACAGGCCAATCTGCCGCGCGCGGCCCATCATCACGGCGTCGCGCACTGTCACCGGAAAGGTCCAATCCACACTTTCGTGCTGCGGCACGTAGCCCAGACGCACACCGTCTGCCACGTTCACCGTTCCGGCCTGCGCTTGCAGTAGGCCCATCATGGTTTTTATCAGGGTGGATTTGCCCGCGCCGTTTGGCCCAATCACGGCAATCATTTCCCCGGCAGCAACCGCAAAACTGACCGCCTCCACCGCATTTTCTTCCCG
>DATALK010000230.1:0-3302 GCA_036261085.1 Phototrophicaceae bacterium
AACTTCCAAATGGTCGGGCCGGTCAGCACTGTTAAACCGCCACATGCGCCCATCTATCACTGGGTACATTCGGTTTCTGGGGCAAATGCCGCGGGGCGCCGGAGGCTGAAAGCCCTCCGGCTGAATCTACAAAGCCCGCTCAAAGCGGGCTGCCGGAGACGGCACTGGTTGCCATCAGCCTGCTTGGAGCAGGCTTCCGTTGAACAATAGCCAGGGGACTTCCAGCCCCTGGCGGAACCAGAACCGCCTGCCCCCATTTCCGAATGCGCCCATCAATCACTAGATAACCTTCAAAATAGGAGTGAATGAGTTAGAATAGCCGGTGTGATAATGCGATATACTCACCTCACCCGATACCCAAACGTTTTTTTGAAAATTACGGGGTATGTTGGTATTGCCGATTTACTGGATTATGCGTGCAGTAGGATGTTTCGTGATTTCACATCTCAACAAACGCAAATCTTCAATATTCCTGACACAATACTTGTCCATAGCGCATCAAATTGACGGATGGATTGTTGCGGTTCAACGGATATTGGACAGATGAGTGAGTCGGGCAGCACAATGGGTCAGACCGGACTTCAGCAGGGGCGGTAGGTCAACAAAACCACCCCACCTGGGAACGTGTGCGTTTTAATCAGCGCCAGTTCCGCTTTTTCGGGCAGGCCCTTAAACAGCGGCGTACCATCACCTAATGCTACTGGATTGACCTGGATTTGAAACTCGTCAATCAGACCCGTCGGCATCAAACTGACGCACAATTCATTGCTGCCAAAAATGGCGATGGATTGGCCGTCTTCCGCTTTCAGCCGCCGCACCGCACTGACAACATCGGCGCTAATGACCGTCACCTTATCCCACTTCGGCGTAAACGGTTGGTGGCTGACAACCACTTTCTGCGCCTGATTCATAAATTGGGCCACATCCGGCGCCATCTCTGTTGCCTGGGGAGTCGGCCAGAAACTTTCCATCATCTCGTAAGTGCGATGGCCGAACAGGAGGGTATCTACCTCTTTTTTGGTTTCACTCCGAAAGGCCGCAAAATCATGCGTCGCCCAGGAAAGATCATGGTCAGGGCCTTCAAAATAACCATCCAGACTCACATTCATCAGCAGAAACAGGTCTCTCACGGGCCATTTCCCTTTCACAAATTAACCACAGCATCACCATTAAAACACAACCGCCGCCACCCGATTTTCAGGTGGCCGCCAAAGTCACTTGCAAAATGCAAGTAAATACACTATAGTGAGTTTTGCGAAGAAAGTCAAGAACAGAATTTCTACCGTTAATGTGATAGATACAGGTTTTAATTCCGAGGAGCAGATGATGAGCCAGAATGCCGTGAAGCGTCTTTATCTGATGCAGGTTGGGTCTATGCCGGAATACCAGATTCCGATTGTGTGTTATCTGGTGCAGACGGATGACGGCAAGAATATTCTGATTGACAGCGGTCTCCCGGAGATTATGCCTGAAGGCGAATCGGACTTCGAGAATGGGCAGGATGTGATCGAGCAGCTGGCGAGCCTGGGCTTAAAACTAGACGACATTGATACCGTCATTTCGACACATTATGATGGCGACCATGCCGGAAGACACGCAGCCTTCACGAAGGCTCACTACGTTGTTCAACGTGCGCATCATTTGGATGCGATGAGCAACCCCCGTTTTGCGGCCATTCGCCCCCAATGGGATCAGCCCATAGAGCGCATTCGGCTGGTGGACGGGGACACAGAACTGCTGCCAGGGTTGGAGCTGATTGAGACGAGCGGGCATGTGCCGGGACATCAATCCGTGCTGGTGCGGCTGCCCAAAACCGGAGCGATTTTATTGACGATTGATGCTGTCCCCTTCGCTGAGGGCTTTACCCGTGACGGGCAGGACGATGGGAGCAACCCGGACGCCGCCGCGATTCGCGCCAGTACAATTAAACTGCTCGATCTGGTCGAACGGGAGCATATCGGGCTGGTGATTTTCGGTCATGACCCGGAACAGTGGGAAGGGCTGAAAAAGCTGCCGGAGTATTACGAGTGAGGATGTAAGCGTCTCTTCCCCGGTTCGGAGTACCGGTAGAGAAAGGCGGCGTGTTATAGGATAAGTGGTGGTGTTATGATTTCACAGGGAGGGCAAGACTGGTCTTGCCCCTGCGAAAACGTTACCGGATTGATTCGTTTGGCTCAGGTACTTTGTTGGGTAGGGGCGGTTCGCGAACCGCCCCTACTACAGAAAAATCACCCGTTCTGAACATGAGCCACTCGTTTTTCGTAGAACCACGACCTTTGCTACCACGACCTTTGATTGTAGGGGCTATGAAAAAACACCAACGGCGGTCTGACTGCCCCATCAACTTCGGGCTGGAAACCTTCGGCGATCTGTGGTCGCTGCTGATTGTGCGCGACATTGTTTACTTTGGTAAAAGGACCTACGGCGAGTTTCTGAAGTCGGACGAAGGCATTGCTACCAACATCCTCGCCAGTCGGCTGACGCAGCTTGAACAGGCGGGGATTCTCATCAAAAAACCGGATGTGACGGATAAGCGCAAAGAGGTTTACGAACTGACGGAAAAAGGGCTGGACTTAATTCCAATCCTGCTGGAAATGGCAAATTGGGGCGCGCGCCATGATCCTCAGACCGGCGCGCCGCCGGACTGGATCGCGCTGGTCAACGCGGATAAAGACCGGATCACCCGGCTCATTCGGGAAACGGTCAAACGCGGCGGCTCAATATTTGTCGGGCTAGACAGTGTTCTCAATCAATTAATGAACCCCAAAACCGAGTAATCCAACAGGATTAATTTGACAGGTTGTAGGGGCGGCCACGTTGGGCCGCCCGCCGGGGAGCGCACATAGGCGCTCCCCTACAGCCCCAGCAATCTTATCTTGTTGATACACTAGCCGTCTTTATTCGAGCGCCCGCTGGATTTCGCGCTGCAACAGGAAATGGGGTTTATGCGGAATACCCGGCGGAATTTTGAGGTTATAAGCGGTGATCGCGCGGTTGAGTCTTTCGGCATCATCAGCCAGTCTGGACTTCGCACCTTGCCAGATGATCTCGGCCCGCTGCTGCTGCGTTGCATTCGCCCCCACAAGAGCGTTCTGATAATGGCCCGCCGCCTGCCGCAGCCGTTCGCGCAGTTTTTCGCTTTTGGCGTCTAGCTCCCGTGCGACTAGGACGTGTTGACATTTCAGCGTAACCAAATCAGAGTGCTGGCGAGATGCAAGAAACCCAGATAGCGACGAGCGAGCTTGTCAAAGCGAGAGAAGCCACGCCGAAAATGTTTGATCTTGCCGATAAAACACTCAATC
>DATALK010000233.1:0-7802 GCA_036261085.1 Phototrophicaceae bacterium
GCGGAGTTGAGCGATAATGTTTTCAATCAAGTTTCCCGTTCACAATCGGGGATAACGTGCTAAAATATCGCCCGCATTTACCCGCCTATACCATACGGAGATCAGCGTATGAGCATCTATGATAAAGTCCTGTTCGTCAACCAGAATGACGCCTTCGGTGACGAAGAAATCGAAGACGAAGAAGAGTTGGATTTTGAGGATGAGGAACTCGATGATGTCGAGTTCGAAGAGGAAGAAGACTTGCTCGAAGAAGAGGAACTGGAGGAAGAAGACCTCCTGGATGACGATGGCTACGACATTTCCGAATTTGAAGAAGACGATTACCTCTACGACGAAGACGACGATGAAGATTTTGACGACGACGACGAAGAGGATTTCTATGAAGACGAGGATGAGTTTTAAGCCACCCCATCACTGGTAACCTTCAGCCGCTGATTGTTACCACCTCGGCACCGGTCGCCGGGTAGACATGCCCGCCACGCTATTCGGCGACCAATTTTCAATTTCCCCAAGCACTCATCTAATAGTTAGTTTGGCCCAAATTTCGTTTAGGTATTTGTTAGTTTCCGAACCTAGATTGTAGAATGGGATTGACACTGATGATGTTCAGCGAGGTATTGGGTTGTGAAACAATTAGCTTCCCCCTTCACGGCGATAATTAAACTACTTTTTAAGTGGTGGTGGTTGATAGCGATTTCCGTCGCCCTCGGGGTTGGGGTTGGATATTTTATTCGGACCAAACAACCCAATGTCTATGTGGCAACCACCCGTCTCCTTTTCGGCCAGAATTTTCTCATTTCTGGCGCAACTGGCACCGTTCAAAATGTCAAAGAAATTCAGGATTTGGTCACGGTCTATTCAGGGCTGGTGCGGTTATCAACCGTGCTGGTGCCGGTAATTGAAGATTTAGAGCTGAATATTGACATGGCAACCCTGAATGGCATGATGTCAGTCACGGAGGTCGAAAACCTGCCCCTCTTAGAGATTAGCATTACGGATACGCGGCCAGATCGCGCGGCCAATATTGCGAACCGCGTCGCCCAGGAACTCATCACCCAAAGCCCTGCCGACCAGATTTCCCAGGAAACAGCATTCCGGCGGGAACAACTCGCCAGTTTGCAAAAACAAATTGAAGAACTGCAAAAGGAATACGATAACAAATTGGCAGTGGGTGGTACCCTTACCTCAGCCTTTGAAATCTCGCAGAACTTGCAAGAACGCACCGCAATTCTAACCAACCTGCAAGAACTACGAAAACTCTATGCGGAGATGAGCGCCGGACTGGGCGATCAGGCGCGCCTGGTCAGTATCTTTGAAGCTGCTAATCCCGACACGGTTCCAATTGTCAGTAATTCGATGATTAGTGTGATTCTGGCGGGAGCCGCCGGTCTAATCCTTTCGATCCTAACCATTGTGCTGCTGGGCTATTTTGATGATCGGCTAATGTGGCAGGAAGGTCAGACTTCCGTGCTGGATGTTAAAGCCCTGGGGCCATTAGGGGTCGTCCCTAAAAACAAGCTGCCGCTGTACCTGATTACCATGCCGGATGCGATTGAAAGCGAAGTACTGCGCCAACTGCGGGCCAAAATCGTCCTGGCCGCCGGGGGCGTCCCGCCGCGAACGTTAACCGTCACCAGTTATGACTCCGGGGATGGCAAAACCGTCACCGCCGCGAATCTTGCGCTGGCGTTTGCGCAGGCGGGGCAGCAAACCCTACTGGTTGATGGTGACATTCGGAAGGGAAATTTACACGAAATTTTCCGACTGCCCAATATCATGGGAATTTCGGATATTCTCGCCGGGCGCACGGACATTCCCGATCTGTTATCTCAGGCTCTCCTGGACAGCGGCTATGACCGGCTGACAATTCTCACCTCTGGGCGCTCCAGCGCCGATGCGCCCGCACTGCTGAGTGGACAACGTTTTAGCCAGCTCTTCGAAATCCTGCGCACCCAGTTTGAAGTCGTGGTAATGGACTCCGTGCCAACCATTGGCGGGCCAGATTCCGCCTTCCTGGCCGAAGTCAGCGACGGCGTGTTAATTGTGGTTGATGGCCGCCGCACCACACAGAAAGGATTGCGCCGAACACTGCAAACCTTACAGCAGGCGCGCCAGGTCAATGTCTACGGGCTGGTTTATAATCGAACCTATCTCCAGGCAACCAGCACCTATAACAAACCCTACTACCGCCGCACTATCGCTCTTAGCCCGGAACGTCTCGAACAAGAGATGAAAAAAGCCACCAAAAACGGACGCAACCTCAGCCGCCATATTATGGTGGATCAGCAAGGCCAGCAGCTTTACTCCCTGAGCGCGACAGCCACCCAACTGGGAATTAGCGAAGAAACAGTCAAGAACTGGATTAAGGTCGGTTATTTGAAAACCGTTCACCAGGGCCGCCGCCAGTGGATTCCACAAAACGAGCTGCAAAATCTGCTGGAACGTCTGCCGCGCCACGAAATCGCGGCGAGAGGCGACCTCAACAATGGTGACTATAATCACAAAAGTGAACCGAATGGAACCACCGCCACATCGGAAAGTGTGATGCCCAGCCGGCTGCGCGACCAACGGAATGCGCTGCTGGATTATGTCCAAGCGCCACCGGAATCAGAAACCAATCCAGCCGAAGACACCCAACGATAGATTGGTAAGCTGATGCTGCTCAATTTTCTTGGCCGCAGAAGTATCTTTGGAAAAACGCGCTATTTCCTGGAACGCCATTACAACCGGATACTGCGCATTGGTTTAGTTACCATCTGCCTAGGATTAACCCTGGTTTCGACCCTGCTTTTTCGAGAAACACGGCTTGTTGGTACCGATGCGTTAAAAGGGATGCTGCCGATTCTGCTCATGGTCGGTATCACCATTTTTGTGGTGTTTTACTACCACCTCCCCTCGGCCATTCTGCTGGTACCCATTGTCTCGACAGTACTGGCCGAAGGCATCGGCACGGGAACCGGCACCAAAATCACCTTCACGTTCCTGTTACTCTACCTACTGGTTTTCATCTGGCTTTACAAAATGCTGGTGGTCGAACGCAAGCTGAAAGTGCGGCCCGCTCCGGCCAATGTTCCGATTCTCATCTTTATGGGGGTGGTCGTCTTTTCGCTCATCTGGAGCAGCCTCTATGTAGAGTACGCGGTCAGTTTTCTGTTCCAGGATAAATTTTTCCCGCGCCTGATGACCATGATGGTGCTGCTTATTTCACCAGCCACCTATTTCCTGTTTGCCAATAACATCCAGTCCGTTCGGCAACTGCGATTTATAACTTGGTGGTTTATTGCCATTGGTAGCATTTTTATCACTTTTCGGCTGACAACCAGCCGTTTACCCAGCCCTTTGAATGATCGGGGACAGTTTCCAACCTGGATAGTGGCGCTCGCCGCCGGACAATTGCTGTTTAATCGCAAACTCCATCCGGTGATCCGCATAGGGTTACTCTTTCCAATTGCCGGTTGGGCTTATTATCAACTGGGATTAGGCATCAGTTGGTTGAGTGGCTGGCTGCCGCTGGTCGCCAGTCTGATCGTGATTTCGTTTTTTTATTCGCGGCGGGTGTTTGCGGTGCTATGCGTGATTGGCCTCATTTTTGCCTTAACCAATGAAGGCTTTATTGACAATCTGATCGGCGCTGAAACCACCGAGTCCGGTGATACTCGATCCGAAGCCTGGAGTCGAATTTTCACAGTCTACGACGATCACATTCTCTTTGGAACGGGGCCGGCGGGTTATGCCTTCTACTTAAAGGTCGCCCGCAGCGACAAAAATTTCTCCCACAACAACTACATAGACATCATCTCCCAAACCGGCGTCTTCGGCATTACCAGCTTCTTTTGTTTCTGGATTGGGGTCGCCATTGTGTCCTTAAAAGGGGCCTTTGTTGTCTGGGAAAATGATTTTGAAAGAGGGTTAGCCATCGCGCTGCTGGGAGCTAACGCCTCGACCTTCATTACTATGTTCCTGGGTGATTGGGTAACACCATTTCCTTATACCCAGGGCTTGGGCGGAATAGATTACACCATCTGGGCCTGGATTTTAGCGGGGATGACCATTGCCCTTTATGATCTTCGCCCGCGCCCGCAGCTCACTCCAGCTCATGAACAGAACCTCCTGGGAGAAAAATGATACAGCGTATACGCCTACTACCCATAATTGCCCTGCTGCTGGTGACGACGGTTATACCCGTTCCGGCAGCCGCCCAGCGCCAGTTCGGCAACAATTGGTCGCCCCCGGAACTGCTCGGCGATGGTTGGTGGCAAAGTGTCGCTATGGATCAGGAAGGCCAATTCCATGTCGGCTGGTTTGGGTCGTTAACGGAAGAAGTTAATGGGGTCAAGATTTCCCACGACGTACTTTCATATATTCGACGTTCCCCGGATGGTATCTGGAGCAAGCTCAATGATGCTATTTATACCGGTGATGGTGGTTATACCGTCCGTAATTCCCTGGATGTCACCAGCGACGGCAGCTTATATGCCGTCTTCCGCCAGAATACCTATCATGCTATAGCCCACGCGCCGGCCCGCGCCGCCGATAACGCCAGCAATTGGTCTAGCCCCATTACCCTCAACAATGGTGGTTACTATCTCGATTTCATGATTGACAAGGATGACATTTTACATTTTGTGTATAGCGGCGGTCTGGGAATTCTGAATCGCGGCGGCGATATCTCCTCGATTGAACTGTCGCCCTGTGCCGCCTGTAATGATTTATTTTACCTGCGTTCGGCAGATGGCGGCAAAACCTGGAGTACACCCTACCCGCTGTCACTGGAAGCCGAGAGTGGCGCCGATCGCATTAATATTTTTCAAGCGCCAAGTGGCCGCATCTACATTGATTGGGATGAAGGCTACGACTGGTATGCAGGACGCGGCACGCCGCAGGATGTGCGCCTGGCCTATTCGGATGATGGCGGCTTAACCTGGTCAGACCCGATCGTTCTGGATGGCGGTAATCGAGACGAGTTACGCCCGATTCAGATCGCGGCAATTGAACTATTGGATGAATCCCTCCTGGCGGTCTGGCGTTACAGCAATGATACGGATCGCCAAATTTATTATCAGACCTCCCCCGATCAAGGCGTTACCTGGACCGAAGCCGAACCCATCCCTGGAATTTTTGCGCGCAGTAATCTGGATACCCCGTTGGATGATTATGAACTGGTGCTTAATCGTCAGGGCTATGTTTCGCTGTTTGCTGTTGGCTACACCAATAATACCGATCGGTTATTAAATGCCGGTTTGTACCAAATCCAGTATAACCAGGGGATATGGCAACCGCCCTTGCGGATTTTTTACAGTCCCGAAGAACGCCCGGAATGGCCGCAAGCCGCCGTTGGCCCAACCAACGATCTGCATGTGACCTTCTTCACCCGCGATAAGCGAGAAGATGGCAACAAACGACTAATGGATAACCACTTGCGCGTCTATTACAGCCACCTACCAGGAAATCTACCGGCGGAAATCCAGGAATTTACCCCAACTCAAACGCCACTACCCACGCCGACGCTCGTACAAAAGCTGGAAGCGACGCCAACACCCTTTCCAACCATTGAAAAAATTAGCGATCCGGTTGGCCCAACCACTGCCGACACGTATGCTTCGCAGACGCTCATGGGCGGTCTGATCGCCGCCGGAATATTCTGTGTGTTGGTCGTAGTGGGACTGCGCTTTGTCCGCCGCGAATAAGGCGGGGACGTAAAGCGCAAGAAGTTGAAGTTGAAAGTCCCGGCGCATAACATGCGCTGGCACGGCAAATCGCCAGCCATTTTATAACCCCGGCAAAACCTGGTTATAACAAGTGTAGCAAACGTTAGGCTTTTGTAAGGCCGGTTGGCTACGCTTTTTTGAGTCTGTAACAGTTGTAGTAGGTTTGCCTATATGGCCTTGTTTACGCCGTTTTTTGTTAAAGCCAACAACATATTCCAGCCTAAGCCGCGGCGCCCAGTGGTTATAGCTGATGCGCGCGGCAGATTCACAAAGGCGGCCTAAATATGCACATTGGCATTGTCGGCGGCGGCTTAATGGGAATGGCGCTGGCCTATTTTATGGTCGAAGCCGGACAACAGGTGACGGTGCTGGAACAAAGCGCCGATCTGGGCGGCCTCAGCGGGCAGATTGAATTTGAGGGCGGCCTCAAGGTCGCGCGCTACCAACATGCGATTCTGCCCCATGATGACATGACCCGCCGACTGTGTGCGGAAATGGGACTGGCAAACGAACTCACATTCAGCGGCGTTCGCACCGGTTTCATCCATGATAACCACATTTATTCGATGAGTACGCTGCGGGATTTTTTGTCATTTAATCCGTTGACACTGGTCAGTCGCCTTCGGCTGGGAATCGCGCTGTTACAAGCCCGAAACAAACATAACTGGCACACCCTCGATCAGATTCCCGTGAAATCGTGGCTGGTCGAAGTCAGCGGCACCGAAACCTTTGAGCACCTTTGGCGGCCCCTGCTGGAAACCAAGTTTGACGGCTTGTATGATACCGTCCCGGCTACTTACATCTGGGCCTGGCTGAACCGCATGTTCGGCATTCGCCGTCCGCCGCAGTTCCGCAGTCGCGTCGGCTACCTCCGGCGCGGCCATTATGCGTTAATCCAGGCGCTGGCCGAAGCAATCACCCAGCGCGGCGGGCACATTGAGACCCAGGTGCGCGTGCGGGAAATTGTCGTGAGCAACGGCCAACTGCAACAGGTGCGAACCCTCAGCGGCCTGGCCGAGTTTGATGTCCTCGTCGCCGCCATTGCGACCCCCTCTTTCGCCCGGTTAATCCCTGGTGCGGACAATACCTACCTGGAACGACTGGCCCAGGAACGTTATCTCGGATTGATCTGTCCGGTGATGATTTTAGATAAACCGCTGTCGCCCTACTGGACGCTCAACGTGATTGATCCGAACAGCCCATTTTCGACAATTATTGAAACGCCGCACCAGGAACAACCTAACTATCATGTTGTCTACCTGCCGCGTTACACAGCCTCCGACAATGACTGGCTTGGCGTTTCGGATGACGATATTCGAGCTGCGTGGCTCGGCCATCTCAGCGAAATTTTCCCAGACTTTGACCAGCAGAACATCCAACATTTTGCGGTCAGCCGGTCACGATATGTCGAGTCCATTTATTCGATCCACGCGGCGGCCACAGCGGTTCCCGTACCAACACCCTATCAGGGTCTCTATCTGGCAAACACCGGCCAGGTTTACCCAGAACTGCCCACCAGCGAAGCCGTCATTGCCCACGCCCGGCAGGTTGCCAAAATGATCTGTGCCAGCCAAACAACACCGAAAGTAAACGTTCCCGCTTAAAATCCGGCGGCACAGCAGCCGCCTAAAAGGAAGATTATTTCGATTATGCGTGTTCTTTTGCTCACTCAGGTGCTGCCGTATCCACCGGACAGCGGCCCCAAAGTCAAAACGTATTATGTGCTGAAATATCTGGCCCAGCAGCATGAGGTCACGCTGGTGTCGTTTGTGCGCGACAGCGATAAACCCGAATATATCCGCCATCTGGAAAGCCTGTGTGAGCGCGTCATTACCGTCCCGATCAGCCGCTCACCGATCCGTGATCTGGGTTTCCTATTGAAAAGTCTCGTGACCGGCCAGCCCTGGATGATGCTGCGTGACGAGCGCCCGGAAATGCGGGCGGCGCTCAAAACGCTGGCAGCCCAAACCCACTTTGATGTGGTTCACGCTGACCAATTGAATATGGGCCAGTACGCCCTGCCCTTCACCAGCAGTCGCAAGGTGCTTGACCTCCATAATGCGCTGTGGGTGCTGTACAAACGCCTGGCGGAAA
>DATALK010000244.1:0-2924 GCA_036261085.1 Phototrophicaceae bacterium
AAACGATACCACTGCGTGGTATCCGGCATCGTATAAATTTCCTGGAGCCGGTATGGCTGGGCGGGCTTCAAGGCAAATGCCGCCGTATCCTGACCGATTCGTTTGTACGTCACGGCTGATTCTTCAAAGGTTAGCACCCGGTTAACCCGTAAGGTATTGTCCGGGAGAGTAGGGATCAAGGTTGCAGCAGCGGTAGGTGACGATTGGGATGGAACAGCGGTGGCAAACTGGCGTTCCAGTTCCGCCTGAAGCTGCGGGCGCAGCGCCACCACCCCAACGCCAATGGCAAACAGCAGCAGCAACACAAGGATGGGAATCCTAGATTGGCGGTGGGTAGATGACACTTTAGCCGGAACAGGTGGCAAAACCATTGGCGGCGGTAGCACGGGAACGGGCAGCGGTTCGGTTGCCGGAGGGCCGTCGGGAATGCTGACGTAAAAATTGGGCTGCGCCGAGCGGTGCGCCCGAAAATCGCTTTCATCTTTGACCGGCGTACCCAGTTCGAGGATTAAAACGCTGATATTATCAATACCGCCCGCCCGGTTAGATTCATCAATAATCTTTTTTACCGCTGTTTCCAACGGTAGTGCCGCATATTCTTGAATAACAAGGTTGCTTAAATAGCGCGTCGCCCCATCGCTGACCAGCACGAGGCGATCCCCGACGGCCAGCGTGTGGGTAAAAGTATCCACTTCCAGCGCTGGTTTGTGACCAATAGCGCGTGTCAGTTTATTTTTGAAACCACCGGCGCCGTTCGGAACCGCCTGTGTATGATCCTGCGTGATCTGGGTCAACTGACCGTGCGACCAGTAGTAAGCGCGGCTGTCACCCACATTGACAAAAGTGGCCTGATTTCCCGTTACAGCGACAGCAACCAGCGTCGTGGCACTCTTTTGAAAAATCTGGTGGACGGTCAGGTTCACCTGCCGTACCGCAGCGGCTAAATGTGCTGCCATCGTCGCATAAGAAGTGGGCTTCAGGTATTCCTCAACCAGCAGGAGAATCGCCATATCACTGGCGAGTTCGCCGCTCTCCAGGCCCCCCACGCCATCGGCCAGCGCCATCAGCACCCCGTGTGCTTCAAAATCTGAGTAGTGCTGAGGGTAATAATAGCCCAGAGCATCCTCATTAGAAGTTCGATGCTGCCCGCAATGGCGGCTCATGGCAGCAAAAACTCGTAAATTGTCCCCCATAGCATCACATCCTGTCGTGCCGCAAAATGGCTGCCAGCGTTAAAATCAAAATAAAAATTAGGATTTAAACTTTAAACAACCCATTCTCTATGGTCAGATAGAGAATTAAAAGTGATAGGTGTCACCTGGAAAGGGAGCATTCATTCCCTGTTTATAAATTCAGATCAATAAATATAGAATTCGGCTTCGCCGGTGTACCGGCCCCAACCGTTCTTAAGCGGCCCTTGATTAAAATTATTTTCGCCCGCCTGGGCAATCATCACCGCTTCCTTACCAACCGCCGGATCATTCCCGGCGCGCACCACTGCCATATGACCATGCCCCGCCACCACTACTACATGCCCTTGATTTGCCGCCTGCACGGCTGTGGTATGGTCAACCTTTGACCAACCACTTTGAGGGCCTTGGGGCTGACCGGTATCCAGATTACCATCCAACCAGCTCTTCATCGCCGTTGCTCCCAACCACCGGCGTCCATTCGGCTCGTCCAACCATAACGGCAGCTTCGCGTTAAATTTTTGGGCCACGTCCCAAGCGAACAGATTACAGTAGGTATCGTAAGTCTGGGGATTGTTATCTCTGAGTTTACGATAACGGTCAGCCTGTTCCACATTCAGGCTGTCAATGCCGGAGTTAAGGGCGGCCCCAGTGCGGCCTGTATTTTCAACCGCTACCGGCGCTGGCGTGCTGATATTTCCGCCTACTGGCGCACCCGTGCCGCCGGGGATTACAATCTGCTGCCCCGGATAAATCAAATTTCGATTCTTGATACCGGGATTAGCGGCCATGAGCGCATCAACCGTCGTACCGTTCCGTTGGGCAATTGCCCACAAGGTATCCCCCTTAACAACGGTGTGGATGGTTGTTGGGGCTGGGGCGGGAGCTGGATTGCCAGGGGCCACCGGTGGAGCTGTGACGCCAGTAGCGGACTTGTCCGCCTGAGCAAAAACATCGGCGGCCTGACGGAGAAGTTCGGCAAATTGCTGTAACCGTCCGGCCCATTCCACCAATACGGTTTCGGATTGATGATAGCGGGTCAGCAGCCGCGCCGCGCGATTGCCCTCCAATTTTTGAGACTGCTGGACAGCTTCCATTTCCACATCCAGCGCCTCGATACGCTGGCGAATCTGTTGCGTATGGTGATCAATCAGATCCGCCGATTGTCGAAGTTCTTCGGGTTTTACCTTAATCATGTTTCCGGCCTTTATTGTGATAAGATGAGAATGTTGTGATTTTTAATATACCCCAACGTCTTTAGATTGAGGTTGTACAAAAACCTAACGAACTAATAAGGTTTATTGACGCGCAGCAAATATATAAGTTAAAATACCACAAACTGCTATTAGAGTTTCAAAAAGATTTGCGCTATTTTTAATAAAAATTTTCATTTTCGTCTTTGGTAATCCCAATACTGATTGAAAGGACATAAACTACATGCCTATTCGTGTTACTCCTGAAGAACTGGAAACCAACGCCGACAGCATCAACACCCACGCCAAAAATATTCAGGCCGCCCTCGATCAATTACAGACGGAACTGGACGGCCTCAATCCGGAGATTTTTGCGGGGACGCGGGCGGATGAACTGCGGAACCGTTACACGCGAATGCGGGATACGCTGACGGAATTCTGCCCCATGTTAACCAATTTTGCGACCCGTTTGACCGACACCGCCACTCGCTTTCGTGACGCCGATAAATAGCCAACTGCCGACTCAGATCAGAAAGGGAAT
>DATALK010000253.1:0-4283 GCA_036261085.1 Phototrophicaceae bacterium
CAAGGTTTAGCTTATGCGGAGTCCGAGACCAACAGTGTGTGGCTGTGGAATCTCGATACGATGCAACCCACCGTATTTACCGGTCACACAGACCAAATAACTGCCATCAATGAAAGTTCACAGTTCCCAACACTTTATACAGCTAGTCTGGACGGTACAGTTCGCTCGTGGAATATATTCGCCCCTAATGAGATGCAGCTACTGGTAGACCACCGCCGCGATATGCCCATCCAGGCGATGGTTATGGGCAGCGCGGGTGATTTCTATATCGCAACTTGTGTGGAAGGCAGTAACGGACAATTAGAGCATCTTGATTTACAGACTGGCGAAGCATTAGGTTTTTTTGGTGCGGAAGCGGAAAAACGAGTCTATAAGCCGGTTCTGGAACTGGAATATGGCTGCTCGGATCAGATGATGGTTCAGGGAAATGAGCTGTACTATAGCGATGGGATGGGCTTTTACGAGATCGAGGGTAATGGATTGGATACCCGGCGCGGTCTTGGTTTTCCATTCCAAACCACCTCGTATTCGACAGGGTTTTATATTCTCGATTCAGGAAAAAACCTGTTTGTCCTGGCTAATCGCGGTACTGCTTTTATGTGGTCGCCGTCCTCCGAGTCAGGAGGATATTACGATTTTTATATACTCTTCTCGCATCCAAATCAGATTACCGCTTTTGCAAACCTGAGTCCGGGATGGCTTTATGTTTCTGCCGCTTACAAAGGTTATGGTAGTGCTGATGGTGGTGATACATTTTGGTATGGCGCGGATATGGTGATAACTGAAACTGTTTACTTTGATGATTCCGATCCTGTAGCCCGCCATCCCTTAAATGCACATGGCGAAATTGTTAACCAGATTGTCGCCAATAAAGCGACAATTTATGAGGATACCAATCTGTTTGCCTCGGCCAGCGAAGATGGCACAGTTATCCTGTGGGGTTCGCCAAAGGAACCCGTCGAGATGAAATTGTATATAGACGGTTGACGGCAACAGCACAAAACCGCTTGCCTTCGGGATGAGGTTGCTACTCAATATTCCCAACGGCAATAATTTGCTGCCAGAGGCCGCCGTCCCATGCGGCTTCCAGCCGGTAACAACCGGCGTGGGCCACCCACATATGCGTGGGAAAAAACGCGAAACGCTCTAAGCCGGTGACAAATCCCCCCGGTTGTTCCGGGTTGAGAATCATCGTGTCGCTGAGTTCCGCCGCGCCGGATGCAAAATAGATGGGGCTGTCATCGGCGACGTTAAACCCGCGCACGCGCACTTCGCCGCTGTAGGATTTGGACACGAACCACCCCGCTTTTGTCACCCACCAACCGGGGAGGCTGGCGTCGGTGAAATTGTGCCGGTTAGGGACATACAGAATCCCCTTCGTCTCACGGTCATCGCCGTTCGGCACACTCAGCCAGACCGGCCACGCGCCAATAGCGCGCGGAATCAGCGGATCAATGGCGATTGCTCCCGCCAGAATGCCGCAGTCTGTCGGGACAAAATCCATTGTAGCGGCAACCTCGACAGTGGCGGCGGGTGTGGCTTCGATGGCTGCCTGGCCGTAGCCCGGTTGGATTGTGAGCAGGAGCAACATTGGCACAAAAAGCGCAATCAGCAGGATTAGTTTACTTTTCATCTCAGAATCCTTTTTACTATTTCTACACCGAAGGCCACATTAGGGTTTCATATCAGCCATGAGAACCCGGTGAGTGTGACAAATTCCTTTCCTTGCGGGGTAGCTCTGGTACAATACGGATAATGATCTGGCAAGCACACACACCAGAGGAACCCATGACACAAAATGACACGATTTTCCCGCGTTCCAGCGGGGTTTTGCTGCACCCGACCTCGCTGCCGGGGCGGTTTGGGATTGGCGATTTAGGCGAGTGGGCGTACAAGTTTGCCGATTGGCTGGCGCAGGTGGGGCAGACGGTGTGGCAGGTGCTGCCGCTCGGCCCGACCAGCTATGGCGATTCACCCTATCAATCTTTGTCGGCGTTTGCCGGGAACCCGCTGCTGATTAGCCTCGATCAATTAATCATGGATGGCTGGCTGACGGCGGCAGATGTGGCCGGTCTGCCCGAATTTCCACTGTATCAGGTAGATTACGGCCCGGTCATTACCTATCACAATCAGCTTCTTAAGCGAGCTTACGAACGCTTTGTCGCCACCGCCGCGCCCGAAAAACGGCAGGCGTTTGAGCGCTGGTGTCAGGAGCAGGCCGCGTGGCTGCCGGATTTCGCGCTGTTTGTGGCGCTCAAAGATGAAAACGGCGGCAAGCCCTGGGTCGAATGGCCGAAGGCCGAAGCGCTGCGCGAACCCGCCGCGCTCCAGGCGGCGCAGACACGATTAGCGGCGGCCATCGGTGAACACGCATTCCGTCAATGGCTGTTTTACGGGCAGTGGTCGGCGCTGCGGCAGTATGTCAATGGCAAAGGCATCCGGTTGGTCGGTGATATTCCGATTTTTGTGGCGCATGACAGCGCCGATGTGTGGGTCAACCGGCAGTATTTTACGCTGGATGAAAGCGGCCAACCGACCTTTATCGCCGGTGTGCCGCCGGATTATTTCAGCCCGACAGGCCAGCGTTGGGGCAATCCGCTGTACCGGTGGGACAAGCTGGCCGCCGATGGCTATCAATGGTGGATTGATCGCATTCAGGCGACTTTAACCCTGGTGGACATCGTGCGCATTGACCATTTCCGGGGTTTTGCTGCTTACTGGGAAGTGCCCGGCAGTGAGAAAACGGCAGAAAAAGGGCGCTGGGTCAAAGGCCCCGGCATGGATTTATTTAAGGTCATTACCAAAGTGATGGGCCAACTGCCGATTATCGCCGAAGACCTGGGCCTGATTACGCCCGATGTGGGCGAACTGCGCGATGGTCTGGGCCTGCCAGGGATGCGGATTTTGCAATTCGCGTTTGGCGGCTCCGGCGGCGAAAATCGGTTCCTGCCGCACAAACACGACGAGAGCAGCATCGTCTATTCCGGCACGCACGATAACAATACAACGCTCGGTTGGTGGTTGAGCGGCGAAGCGACGGACGACATCAAAATCAACCTGCGGGATTATGTCGGCCACGAGATCACCGAACCCAATTGGGATTTAATCCGGCTGGGTCTGGCCTCGGTGGCGCATACCTTTGTCGCGCCGCTGCAAGATGTGTGGGGTTTTGGCGCGGATACCCGCATGAATACCCCTGGACGGCAGGGCGGCAACTGGGGCTGGCGCTTCACGCCCGAATGGCTGGCGCACTCCGCCAAAGACCGGCTGGCCTACCTGACCAAATTATTTGGCCGCTGGCCGGAAGCACCGGAAGACCCCAACAAATCCATCCCCGAAGGCTACCCGCGCTAAAAACAGCACCATCAACAGCGAGGGGTGGAACCAGACCCCTGGCTTAATGCGTAGCGGCGGCCCGGTGTGGGTTCCCAGGCGGGCTGGGGTGCATTCGGATTTTGGGGCAAATGTCGCTGGGGGTCGCCGGAGGCTGAAAGCCCTCCGGCTGAAGGTGCAAAGCCCGCTCAAAGCGGGCTGCCGGAGGCGGCAATAGTCTTTATCAGCCTGCTTCCAGTAGGCTTCCATTGAACAATAGCCAGGGGACTTCCAGCCCCTGGCGGAGATAGAACCACCTGTTCCCCATTTCCGAATGCGGCCACCGGCGTCCCTACTCGTTAATTACCCCTAAATCGGCTAAAATCAGGCCATATAGCCGTTATCAATGTTATTCAATATGATTCATCCCATTCGCCGCAAGGATTTATTTCGTCTGGGGCTGGTGCTGGTGCTGGCCGCTGCCGCGCGGTTTTATCACCTGGGAACCAGCGAGTATCACTACGATCACGCGGTGCTGTCCCAGATGGCGCAGCAGATGGTCGAAACGCGCACCCTGGCAACCCTCGGCATGATAACCTCCGTTGGCGTGCCGAATACGCCGACCAGTGTCTATGTCGTCGCGCTGGCCTATGTTTTTACCGCCGATCCGCTGCTGGTGAATGCGTTTCTCATCGCGCTGAATGTGGCCGGTGTTGGCCTGCTGTGGCTGCTGGCGCATCGTTATTTTCGCCCCGGCGTCGGGCTGGCGGCGGGCCTGTTATACGCGCTCAATCCCTGGGCGATTTTTTACAGCCGGGGCATCTGGGCGCAGGATTTTCTGACGCCGTTCATGCTGGCCGGAGCGGTCAGCGCGGCGAACGGCTGCGCCGGGAAAACCGCCACTTCGCCTTCGCTGGCGACCACTTCCCGCAGACAATCTGCCTGCCGGTACAGCAGCGGCTCCCAGATGA
>DATALK010000256.1:0-3722 GCA_036261085.1 Phototrophicaceae bacterium
ACATTCGCACCGCCCGCGCCAAAGGGTTGACGGAGCGCCGCACCCTGTTTGTTCACGCTTTTAAAAATGCGTCGCTGCCGATTGTGACCCTCATCGGCCTGGACTTGCCGTTTTTGCTGGCGGGAGCGGTGGTGACAGAAACCATCTTCGCCTGGCCGGGGATGGGGCGGCTGTTCATCGAACACCTGACACGTTCAGATTTCCCGGTCTTGATGGGCATTCTGATGATGATCTCTGTCGCGGTAGTTGCGTTCCAGTTATTAACTGATCTGGCTTATACGTGGCTCGACCCGCGTATCCGGTATTCATAGGGGAGCGGCATGGCAACACACTCCGGCGCGCGTCCGGTCAACCTCAATCTCAAAAATGAGGAGGTCGTTTCTTTATCCCGTTCCCGGCGCACGGTCAACCGCTTTTTGCGCCACCGCATCGCTGTGATCGGCGTGATTATTATGGTGGCGATTATTCTGTTTGTCATCCTGGGCGCGCTGGTTTTCAGCGAAGCCGATGCCAACTACAACGATACCAGCCGCCGCCTGCAAGGGCCAAGCACGGAGTTCCCCTTCGGCACGGATACCATTGGCCGCAATATCCTGGCGCGCATCATCTACGGCGGTCAGATTTCGATGCTGATTGGTGTCACCGCCGTGACGGTGGCCGTCATTCTGGGAACTACTGTGGGTGTGGCTTCCGGTTACTTCGGCGGGCTGGTGGACTCGATCCTGATGCGCCTGACCGAAGCCATGTTGAGCATTCCCTCGCTGCTGCTGCTGCTGGTGATGGCAAAATTTTTCAGCGGCAAAATCCCAACGCAGCAGTTTTTAGGCCGCAGTTTCAGCGGCAGCGTGATTGTAATTGTGCTGATTTTGGGGCTGACCAGTTGGATGACCCTGGCGCGGATTGTGCGTTCGGCGGTGCTGTCCATCCGGGAAACTGAGTATATTATGGCGGCGGAAGCGTTAGGGGCGACTAAGCGGCGAATCATCCTCGCGCATATCCTGCCCAATACCCTCGCACCGATTATCGTGGCGGCGACGTTAGGTGTTGCCAGCGCCATTCTGTCGGAAGCCTATATCAGCTTTCTGGGGGTGGGGGTGCAGCCGCCGACGGCCACCTGGGGCAATATGCTGGACGGTTCGCGCCAGTTTATTGAAGACGCGCCCTGGCTGTGGTTTTTCCCCGGCCTGATGATTGTGCTGACGGTTCTCAGCATCAACTTCATTGGCGACGGCCTGCGCGACGCTTTTGACCCGCGTTCGGATAAAAAGGTCTGACCCTGAAATCCGCCGGGATACTGGGTTATGCTTTTTCATAAATGAATTTAGAGAACCGTAGGGACGCGCAACGGCGCGTCCGTCTGGTTCCAAAACGGACATCCCATTGGGATGTCCCTACCAACGTTCAAATTTTGTAGGGACGTGACATCTATGTGCGCGGCGCGGGCAGCCGGGGTGTCGTGTTCCCGCGTTTTTGCGCCAGTTCCGCTTCCAATTCGGCGCGGCGGATTTCGCTGGCCTTGCGCGCTTCGATTTTGGTTTCTTCCCAGCCTTGTTTCAGCCGCGCGACCAGTTCTTCACCCGACATCGGCGCGACCAACACCACCAGCGCCGCGCCCAGCGCCGCGCCAATGCCAAACCCAAGTGCCAGACTGAGTAGTTTGTTCATAGGTGGTTATCCCCGGTAGCCGTATTTATGCGCATAATTATAGCGTCCAATGATTGTTTATCCATATGCACGAGGAAGGAATTGAAATGTCCAAACAACCCGTTTCTACCGAACGCGCCCCAGCAGCGATTGGCCCGTATTCACAAGGCATCATCGCCAACGGTTTTGTGTATACCTCTGGGCAGGCCGCACTGATCCCCGGCACCAAAACGCTGGCTGAAGGCGGCATCAAAGAACAGACGCGCCAGACGCTGGAAAATCTTAAGGCGATTCTCGAAACCGCCGGGAGCAGTCTCGACAAAGTGGTGAAGTCTACCGTTTTTCTGAAAGATATGAACGACTTCGCCGCCATGAATGAAGTCTATGCCAGCTACTTCGGCACTGTGCCACCTGCGCGCTCAACGGTGCAGGTCGCGCGCCTGCCAATGGACGCCCTGGTCGAAATTGAAATGGTCGCGCTCGTCTAACAAGATTAATTTGACGAGTTGTAGGGGCGGCCCGACGTGGTCGCCCGCTAGGAGCGCACACAGGCGCTCCCCTACAGCTCCCATCATTCTCAGCTGGCAGTTTATCGGGCCGGGTGTAACCGCTGATTGGCCCGCTGGAAAGGAAATACATGTTATGTCACTCCCGAAACCGCTGTTGCGTAAGGTTGACTGCCTTGAATTTTATGTTCCTGATCTGGAAGCGGGCATCGCGTTTTATTGCGATCAATTAGGGCACGAACTGAAGTGGCGCACCCCCACCGCCGCCGGGTTATATTTGCCTGAAAGTGACGCCGAAATTGTCCTGCAAACGGAACGCCAGCGCTTGGAGGCGGACATGCTGGTTGATGCCGCCGACGAGGCAGTTCTCCGCTTTACTCAGGCAGGCGGGACGATTCTGGTAGCCCCCTTTGACATCCCCGTTGGCCGGTGCGCTGTCGTGGCTGATCCCTGGGGCAACCGCTTTGTGCTGTTGGATTTATCCAAAGGGCTGTTCAAGACCGATGAGCAGAAAAACGTGATCGGGGTTGAGAAACCGGCGCAATCGTAATTGGATTGGGCGGCAAAAATAAAAAGGACATGGGGCTGCCATGTCCTTAGCGGCTGTTAGATTGTAATCGCGTTTAGGTCAGGAACATCGGCATCCCGAAGACGTGGCGGATACGCGGGCGATACTGGTCGGTATCGTACAGTTCCGGCACATTGACGCGCTTCTTGCCCTGCGACAGCGTGGCAATCGGCACATCGCTGTAAACGCCGCGCTGCAAACAAACCAACCGGCCCGACTCACCGCGTTCGATCAGGCCCATCGCCATCTGCGCGTAGTTGAAGCCCACCATCAGATCGAGCGAATCCGGCACACCGGAGCGCATCAGGTACGCGACCTGCTGGTAAATAATGTTTTGGCCGGTGATGCTCTGTAAAGCATCGCCCAGGTCTTTACCGATGCCGCCGAGTTTCTTATGGCCGTAAGCGTCTTCTTCGCCGCTTTCCAGCACCTGACCATCCATCGGGTGTGCGCCTTCGGAAACCGTAATCACCGCGTAATTACTGGGATTCGCCTTTTTGTCCTTCAGCACCAGTTCCGCCAGGCGGTTTACGTCAAATGGCACTTCGGAGATCAGCGCCCGGTCAGCACCCGCCAGATAGGCGGCGATCAGCGAGGTTTCGCCGGAATTGCGGCCAAACAGTTCCACAACGGCGATGCGTTCGTGCGACCCTGCCGAGGTGCGCAGGTTGTGAATAAATTCCACGCTGCGGGTGACGGCGGTGGAGAAACCGATGCAGTAGTCCGTGCCGTAAACGTCGTTATCCATCGTTTTGGGGATACCAACGACGCGGACACCTTCATGGTGCATCCGCTCGCCGTAGCTGAGCGTATCATCGCCACCAATTGGGATGAGGGCATCAATCCCCAGGTGTTCGACAACACGCATGACATGCGGCGTGCAGTCCACAATGTCCGGGTAGGTTTCGCCGTCTTTTTTCAGGAAGGCGGGCATATTTTTGGCTTTAACATTTGAGGGGTTGGTTCGGGAGGTGTGCAGGAATGTGCCGCCGGAGCGGTCAATG
>DATALK010000262.1:0-15924 GCA_036261085.1 Phototrophicaceae bacterium
TCAACGCGGTAATCACCGACTGAACGCAGCCCATCCGTGCGATAGTAGAAAATGGCACCGTCTTGAGCTTCAAATTGGAGTGACACCCGCGCGTTCCGGGATAAGCTGTAGGAAAAAACCGTGGGATTACAAGTTTTTCTGGCGGAGCGCAAGGAAGGTCGGCTGCCGGGGGAGCCGGGGCGGCACGATTTTGACTATGATGGCGGCGTTGACCTGGGCGCTGACCCGCCGCCGGATGGCGATTATACCGTCGTAGCGGTGGCGGAAGACGCGGAGGGCCAGCGCTTGCGCCGCATGACCACAATGCGCATTGAGCAGGGCGGTGATCCGCAGGCGGAGATCGCGCCGCAGGCCGTTGGGGTAGATGTGGTTTTTGACCATGCCGTTTATGATGCGCGCTACTTGGGTACGGAGGGCCAACCGGGTGAATTGATTGCGCCGCCGGATGATCCCCAGGATTTAAACCAATTGGCAGTGAATATACCGTTGGGTGATTTACTGGTCTTTAAGCTGACGATTGAGAACTACGGCGAGGTGCCGATTCGCACCAGCGGCCCGATGCCGGGAACGGTGTATGAGCAAAATCAGGTGGCCGCTTCGCTCGGATTTTATGATGAATCCGGGGCGTGGCGGGTGGGGCTGGATTGTGATACCGCCACGCGGGATTATCCCTGGCGTTGGGCGGTTGGCTCGGCGGATGATCTGGAGGTCGTGACGGATAAAGAAAGCGGCCAGACGTATTATTACCTGCTGCCGGGGCAGCAAACGGTGGTGTGGGGGGCAGTTCGGATGACCGATCTGGTGGAAGGCCGTAATCCCCAGAACTGCTGGGCCGGTTTGATTCATGAAGATGTGGAAGTCAGCACCTACAACTCGCGCGTTGGGGCGCGGCAAGTGGAGTTAATTGACCCGGTGGGGATGGATACTGCCGGGTCTTAATTTAAGACGATTGAGCTTGGGCAAATGTATCCGTATTCAGAACTGATTCCTTTGTTGAAACACACGCTTTCCGTTTCGGAATATCGGTTACAGAAACGGGAGGTATTCAGCCGCTATTTGGGACGGGCTTCGGATCAAGAAGCGTTGATGGGGATTGTCCCGTGCTATCTGTATGCTATCTGTCCTATCTGCCAGGCTGTTTGTAGTGCCTATATTGATACCTACACGCTGCCATCGAATCAACTTCCGTTAACGTTGGATCCGGTTATTGTACCCCCGCGTGGTTATCCAAAAGGGTGGGCGACGCCTTGCCCGCATTTTCTGGGTATTCAGACTTTTTTAAATTTGCATAATCAGGAGCCAAAAGAAGTCAGTACGCTGCATCTATACAACGGCGAAGTCCCTTTGGTGACACCCTGGTTTCTCAACGATCAGGACAAAGGGTCTGTGGTGCTTCATGCTCTCCCGGTGTGTCGAATTGTGGGAAATGCGTTTGTTCCTGCCTATACACGCTTTTTTCTCACCTATTTTTGTGCTGATCCGGCGCAGATATTGGAAAATATCTATTCAGCGCAGGCTGAAGATGCGCGGCAGGAGGATGATTACCAGCCGTATACGATTGCTACTGCCTATCAAATCTTTCATCAACGCCACTTGCCCCGCAAGCATGATGGTTGGGAGCAGATGACGCCGCCGGTACGCGCCTACTATGAAGAGAAATATGATTTGTCCCGTTGGGCGCGGATTGGAAAATTAGGCTATCTTGACTTTACTGATCTGAAATTACACCTGGGGCAAAACCTGGAATTGCCAGCGATTTACCAGCAAATAGCTGGCCGTAAATACTGGCACTTCTGGAGCGATGGGCAGTTCTACACATATTAGGGAAAAGATTGGCGCTTAATCGGTTGCAAAGCTATCTTACCAGGTCAAGATTTAGGGTCGGGGTATAATGATTAAAGGAATTTGGTTACGGGAAGGGATGACGCCGTGAAACTACGAACCTTGACCCGAATGTTCGGCCTTGTGCTGTGTCTGGCGGGGCTGGCGGCCTGCCGCGAACAAACTGCCGGAGTCGGCCCTGGAGCCGCGCCGACGCTGACACCGACACCCCGATCAACGCCGCTGCCCGCTGTACCGACAGCAATTCCGCCGGGAGATGAAGGCAACGCGATTCGGATGGTGATTCGCCCGCCGGGGCCAAAAGCCGATGCCGAGAGCGCGATTGAAGATTTTGAAGCCGCAGTGCTGGGGCGGTCCGGTATTGTCATTCAGGTCGAGCTGGTGGAACGGTATGCGGAAGCGTTGGCGGCGCTGTGTGAATCGTCCAGCGGGCAAACGTCGGTAGCGTGGTTAAACGCGCCGACCTATGTCGCGGCCAGAGCGCAAAACTGCGGCGCGCCCGCGCTCGAAGTGGAGCAGGGAACTCGGCGCGAGGCCCGGACTGCCGAAGCGGGCAGCATCATCGTTGCGGCGGATAGCAATATTCGAGATGTGACCGGTCTGCGTAATAAAAGCTGGTGCCGCCTGGGGAGTGAAGATTTTTATTCGTGGCTGCTGCCGACACTGGTTCTTAAGGCCAGCAGTCTGGATATAACCACCGCAAAGTCCGTGACAGATTACGAGGATATTCCGGCGTTGGTGGCGGCAGTGGCGGCAGGGGATTGTGATGCTGCCGGGATTCCGGCGAATGCCCTGGATGCCTATGCCGGGGCGATTGGGGACGCAGCGGAGGAAATCACTGTATTGACCACCACCATTGAATTCCCGTATGCGGTGTTAACCATCCCCGTAGAAGTGCCGTTAGGCAAACGGCTGGCGTTGGTGAATGATCTGGCCGCCATTGCCGAAGATGATACGGAAGCCGTGATTATGCGTTCGCTGCTGGCGCAAAACGCCCTCGTGCCGGTGAACAGCGATGATCTGGCCGAAGTCGAAAGTTTTATGTCCAGCACCGGTTTGGACTTCGCGCAATTGGGGAACTGATGGCGGATTTAGCCGTTGTTATTGTGACCTGGAATGTCCGCGAACTGGCGCTGCAAGCCATCAAAAGTTTGCTGTTTGATGTGCGGTTCAGTGGCCTGAAAACGGATGTCTATGTCATAGACAGTGCCTCGTCGGATGGTACGGTGGAAGCGATTGCCGCCGCCTTCCCGGAGGTAAGACTCACCGCCAGCGCTGAGAATCTGGGCTTTGGCCGGGCCAATAATCTGGCGCTGCGGCAGATTGGTTTTGGGCAAGCGGACACCGCCGATTTGCCGCGTGCCGTTTATCTGCTCAATCCAGATACCATTACCCAACCCGGAGCAACATTGGCTTTGTACGCAGCGCTGGTGGCTTTGCCGCGCGCTGGTTTGGTGGGAGCGCAGTTAGCGTATGGGGATGGCAGCTTCCAGCCGGGAGCGTTTCATTTTCCGGGCTTGCGCCAGTTGTGGGTGGAGTTTTTCCCCACACCCGGACGTTTTATTGAGGGCGAGTTTAACGGGCGTTATTCGCGCCGGTTGTATCAGGCGGGGCAGCCGTTTCCGGTGGATTTCACGCTCGGCGCGACCATGATGCTGCGGCGTGAAGTCATCCAGCAGACCGGCGGTTTTGACGAGCAGTTTTTTATGTACTGCGAGGAAATTGATTGGGCCTGGCGCATCCACAAGGCGGGGTGGGAGGTATGGTGTGTGCCAGCCGCGCGCGTGACCCATCTCGGCGGGCAAAGTACCGCCCAGGTGCGCCCGCGCAGCCTCATTAATCTGTGGACGAGCCGCCTGCAATTGTTCCGCAAACATTATCCAGCGTGGAAATACGCGCTGGCGCGGCGGCTGATTGCTGCCGGAATGCAGCGGAAAATGCAGCAGATGCGGCAGGTGGATACCCTTGATGAAAATGCGCAGGCCTTATTAGACGCCTACCAGACGATTTATCAGATGGTGCAGCCGGTATGATAACGGTTACAGCAATTATTCTGACTTATAACGAGGCGGCGCACATTGTGGATTGTCTAGACAGTGTGCGCTTCGCTGACCATGTCATTGTGTTTGATTCGTTCAGCAGCGATGAAACCGTGCCACTGGCCCGGGCTGCCGGGGCAGAGGTTATCCAGCGGAAATTTGATCATTATGCCGGACAGCGCAACGCTGCCCTACAAGGGGTAGCGGGACGGGCAGATTGGGTGCTGTTTGTGGATGCCGATGAACGAGTTACGCCGGAATTGGCGGCGGAAGTGCGGCAAGTGATCGAACGCCCCGGTTATGCGGGGTGGCGGATTCCCCGGTTTAATTACATTTTTGGCAAACTGACACGCGGCGCGGGTTGGTATCCTGATTATCAGACACGGCTGCTGAAGGTCGGTGCGGCGCAGTATGACCCGGAGCGGCAGGTTCATGAACTGGTAATCCTGGCTGAAGCTGAGGGAACAATGCAGCAGCCGCTCATTCATTACAATTACCGGGACGTGGCGCAATTTATCAGCAAGCAGCAGCGGTACAGTGCCTATGATGCGCGAATTTTGCGCGAACAGGGCATTCAACCCAAACCGCAAAACTATATTTTGCAGCCCTGGCGACAGTTCTGGTGGCGATTTGTGACGTTAAAAGGGTATCAGGATGGGTGGCACGGTTTGCGCCTGAGCCTATTCCTGGCGTGGTACGAATTCCGCAAGTACCAGCAGTTACGGGCGCTGTGGCGTAATTCATAGATTGTAAAAAAGCACGGACACGATAAATCGTGTCCGTACCAAGTGCCCCTCGCCCGGCGGCGAGGGGCAAAAAGTTAGGAGACGGTTAGAGGTTGGAGTTCACCCACAAGGGTTTATTCGACCTGCGGGACGAGCACCCCGTAGCCGCCGGATGAGCGTTTGTACAGAATATTCACCCCGCCGGTAGCATCATTAAAGAACACAAAGAAGGTGTGACCCAGGAGTTCCATCTGTTCGATAGCTTCGGCTTCGTTCATGGCCGTTACGGCGACGGCTTTGCGGCGAATAATTTCGGTGGCGGGGGCGGCCACTTCGACTTCCGCCTCGGGAATTTCCTCAATGTATTCTTCCATATTGGGGATCATCTCGGCGGCAGTCAGTTCTTCCAGGGTCGCCGTAAAGCGTTCGCGGCCTTTGCGCTGGCGTTTGCCTTTAAAGCGCTGAATGCGGCGGTACATATTATCAACGGCGGCGTTGATGGCCGCGTTCATGTCACCAGGAACGCGCTCTTCGGCGCGCAGGATCGCGCCGCGTTCGTGGCGAATGGTGATCTGGGCGATTGCCAAATCTTCACCCCGGCGGCTGCGCTGGTGGGACAGATCAACGCGAATGTCTAAGATATTGGGCAGATAGCGATCCAACTTATCCAGCTTTTTACGCGCGTAGGTTTCCAGAGCATCCGTGATTTTAAGATTGTTGCCGTGAATGGTGACGTCCATGAGTAATGCTCCTTCTTGAAATTAAAGAATAGGATTAGTGACGGGCTGCCGATACGGTTAACCCGTAAACGGCGGCAGCACCGACGGCAAGTAAGGCTTCCGCACAGGCGCTCAAGGTTGCGCCGGTGGTGTACACATCATCAACCAACAAAATGGTTCGACCTTGAACCAGCGCTGCATCGGCGGCAAACGCATCCTTCACGTTGGTGAGCCGTTCACTGCGGCCCATGCCAACCTGCGAGGGCGTAAAACGCCAGCGACGTAAGGCGGTTGGCACACACGGCAGCGCGGCGTGGAGCGCTAATTGTTCGGCCAGCAGTTGGGCCTGGTTATAACCTCGTTCGGCCAGCCGGTGAGCGTGCATCGGTACGGGAACCACCTGATCTATCGCCCATTCCAGATGTGCGAGATGCTGGGCCAGCCGTTCACCCAGTGGTTCAGCCAATGCGCGTCCATTTTCGTATTTAAGTGACCAAATCGCCTGCTGAATTTTGCCCGCGTGAACGCCGCTGGAAGCCATGCCTGACAGCGGCGGTAACGGCTGTACCTGCCGGGGCGGGGGCATTTGTTCGAGTGCTGTCTGGCAGCGCTCGCACCACAGAGTGTCAACGCGCCCACACCCGGCGCAGCGCGGCGGAAAGACCAGATCAATAACAAGGGCAAAGGTGCGATGCAGCAGGCGATGAGGCGCAAAAAGCCCAGGCAAACCCCGGGCTTCGCGCGGATGGAGTGGTTCAAGTGAAGGTTGAAACAGACCTGGCATGTTGACTGTCCCAGGTTTAGGTGAAAGGATAAGTTTTAAAGAAAGGAAGCCGCTAAACCTTCCCTAACGCGCCGCTGCTGAGCATGAAGATGATCGCTGGCCCCAGCAGCACAATCCACAACGATGGGAAAATGAGCAGAGTCATTGGGATCATCATTTTGACTGGCGCTTGATGGGCTTTTTCCTGGGCGCGCTGGCGGCGTTTCACCCGCATCTGGTCGGACTGGATGCGCAGAATTTTAGTCATACTCACACCAAGCTGGTCGGCCTGGATCACAGCCGCGACGAACGAGGTCACGTCCGGCACGTTCATACGGTCTGACATATCCCGCAGGGCTTCGCGGCGGAGTTTGCCGAGCTGAATTTCCCGCAGGACACGGCCAAATGCGACAGCCAGATCGTTTTCCCATTTTTCATAAACTTTGCCCATCGCCTGGTCAAAGCCCAAACCCGCTTCCACGCAGATGGTTAAGAGGTCAAGAGCATCTGGCAGCGCTTTGAGGATACCGGTCTGCCGCTTGCTGATTTTGCTTTTAATCCACAAAATCGGGAAATAATAACCGAGGCCTGCGCCGCCAATAACGTAGGCTAACGCATTGGGGTCACGCTTAGGTGACATCACAAAAAACACCATGAAGGCCATCAGCCCCAGGCCAACGGTGGCCGCAATTCGCATGGCAAAAAAGGTGGTTGGTTCCATTGAACCGGCCATACCGGCCATGTCAATTTGTTTGCGCGTTTCTTCAAGCTGCTTTTCGGGCGTAAACCTCACGACCAGATCCGCAACACGGCGCATCAACGGCAGCAGGATACGGTCTTTAAAAGGCAGTGATAATTCGATTTCTTCCAGTGATTCAGGAAGTTCGCGTTCGCCAAATTGGGCTAACCGTTCTTGCAGGGGGTCACGGGCGCGGTCATCCTTCATGCCAACATAGACTAAACCTGCAACAACAACCAGGACAACAATGACTAATATACCAACCATAACACATCCCTCTAAATTTCAATGTTGACAATTTTTTGGATGGCGGCCATACCCAGGCCGATGAGAGCCAGACCAATCCCAATTAAAGGCCAACCGCAGGTGCGGTTTTCAAACATCGGGTTCATAAATCCGGGCTGAATCACCGAGAGGAACAGCGCCACGATAATGGGCAGCAGACTGATCAGCCAACCGGTAGCACGTCCCTGAGACGTGAGTACGCGGATTTCACCTTTGAGTTTCACCCGTTCGCGGATGGTGTGGCTGATGACTTCCAGGATTTCAGCCAGGTTACCACCGACTTCGCGTTGAATGTTGACCGCTGTCACTACCAGGTCAAGGTCTTCACTTTCAACCCGTCCCAGCAGATGTCCCAGCGCATCTTCGACATCAATCCCAAGCTGGACTTCCTGCACCACTCGTTTAAACTCGGTAGCGGTGGGTTCAGGCGCATCGCGCGAGATTGCTTCCATCGCCTGCATAACGCTAAAACCGGAACGGAGCGCATTGACCCACAGCCCCAACGTATCGGGCAGCTGTTGTTCAAAGCGCAGCAGGCGTTTGCTGGTCTCGCGGGAAACATAAATGCGCGGGAAAAACAGCCCGATAAACCCGGCCACAATGGACATGATGAGATCGCCGCGAAACAGGATAAAATAGCCGCCGCCGAAAAAGCCGATAATCGAGACGACATGTAAGGCGGCATATTCGGCAACCGTCAGCTTAATGTCGGCCCGCGCCAGTTGCAATTTCCATTTCTGGGCAAAGGGGCGTTTTTCAATGGCTTTGTCAATGGCGTCCAGGGCTTTACGCTGCTGCTGGTCGTCCTTTTTGAGTTCGTCCTCGTCTATATCCAGGAAGGACTGGTAGCCTTGTTCATAACGACCCAGACGTTCTTCGACCAGATTACGTTCTGAACGGACACTCACAACACCAATAACAATAACCGCTATGGCTGCAATTCCGGCTATACCAACAATAATCGGTAACAACTCTGGGGGCACGGTGGATGTCCTCCGTCTCGGTAACTTAATCTTATTTTAGGAGCATTATGGAAATCACGTCAAGATGACGGGCTTCCCATAATGCCAACGTTGTAGTTTTCTAACTAATATCCACGCCCAATTCCAAAAACCGCTGGCGGTAGATGGATACCCGACTGTTCGATGCGGTCAATAAATTTGGGACGCAGACCGGTGGGGCGAATACGGCCAATGATTTTGCCACCTTCAATCCCGGTTTGTTCAAACTCAAAGATGTCAGACATGGTGATGATTTCACCTTCCATGCCCTGTACCTCAGAGATTTTTTCAACTTTACGCGACCCGTCCCGCATACGGCTTTGCTGGCAGATGCCGTCAACGGCGCTGGCGACCTGTTCACGGATCGCGCGCACGGGCAAATCCATACCGGACATCAAGCACATGACTTCCAAACGGGCTAACGCATCGCGCGGGCTGTTGGCGTGCAAGGTGGTCAAAGAGCCATCGTGACCGGTGTTCATGGCCTGGAGCATGTCCAGCGCTTCCCCTGAACGGCATTCCCCAACAACGATACGATCCGGGCGCATACGCAAGCAGTTAACGACCAGGTCCTGAATGGTGATCGCCCCTTTGCCTTCAATATTCGGTGGGCGCGACTCCAGCGTAACAACATGTTCCTGGCGGAGTTGCAGTTCCGCCGCGTTTTCGACGGTGACAATCCGCTCGTTATTGGGAATGAAACTGGACAAGACGTTGAGCAGGGTGGTTTTACCGGAACCTGTACCGCCCGAAACGACAAAATTCAGGCGGGAGATAATGCAAGCCCGTAAAAACTCAGAGATTTCTTTGGTCAGCGACCCAAAACGGATCAAGTCATCTACCGTCAGGGGTTTCTTGGAAAATTTACGAATGGTGATGGTGGGGCCGCACAAGGCAATTGGACGGATGACGGCATTCACACGGGAGCCATCCGGTAAACGCGCGTCTACCAGGGGCGAACTCTCGTCAATACGGCGACCCAGCGGGGCGACGATACGGTCAATGATGCGCATGACGTGTTCGTCGTTTTCAAAGGTGACGGGGGCGCGGGTGATATTCCCTTTTTGCTCGATAAAGACGTTTTTTGGCCCATTGACCATGATTTCCGTGATGGATTCATCGGACAACAGGATTTCCAGCGGGCCAAAGCCCAGGATTTCCGCGACGATGGCTTCAAATAAGTTTTGCCGTTCGCTGCGGGCCAGTACCATACTTTCATCGGCCAGGATGGCGTTAAACAGTTCTTCGATATGCTCCCGCACTTCTTGCTTGCGGGTAATATCCATTGCCTGATGGTCAAGTTCGGATAGGAGTTTGTTTTGAACGCGGGTTTTCAAATCCAGGTAATTGTTACCTTTGCCAGCACGTCCCGGTTCGCCAACGGACTGACGACGCAGGCGGGCCGCTGCCAGCTTGGATTCGTCGTTTTCGGGCGTGGAGCCAGCGCCTGGATTTTCCGGTGGTTTGTTGCCGCCGGAACCCGAATCACCACTACCCCGTTCAATGCGTCGTAGTAAAGACATTCCACTTCCTCCGGTATCACTTACTTGTTAGACCGCCGGGGTAGTCCGGCGGTCAATTTTATCAGGCTTTGCCCAGACGCAAGCCAATGCCCGGTTTGCGCTGCTGTTTGGACTTGTCGGCCTGCGGCTCAATTGCTTCCTCTTCTTCGTTGCCAGCCAACTGGGTATACAAATCGTCTGCCAGCGTCATCAGCTCTTTGACCGGTGAGCGCGTCTTGTCCCGCCGGGCGATAATGGGAACACCCTTGCTCATGGCTTCCAGCGCGGTCATCTCATCAGATGGGATTTCGATGGCGATAGGCCGTTTTAAGAAGCGGGTGATCTTCTCGCTGGGGATTAAAAAGCGCTGCCGGTTGCGGTCATCCGGGATGCGATTCAAAATCAACTGCGTTTTTTCCGGCGGGTAGTTCAACTGATCAAACAAATCCAGCACAAAACGAATGTTTTTGACACACGCCAGGGTTGGCATTCCCACCAGGATGATGCGGGCCGCCAGGTCAAACAGCGACAAGGTGGTTTCATTCAGGGCATGGCTGGTATCCACCACAATAAAATCATAATTGCCGCCGATTTTTTCCAGAATTTGAGCGACAGCCGTTGGATTACTTTGTTCGATAACTTCGGCAAATTCAGGGCGCGCTGGCCCCATCAGGACTTTTAAGCCGCTGTCATGGGTAAAGACAATGCTGTCGAAAAGCTGCGTATCCATGTCGTGGATGTTGTCTACCAGATCAATCATGGTTGATTGAGACTGAATATTGAGCAGCACCCCGACATCACCAAACTGCAAATCCGCATCTACCAGTAGGACTCGAACGCCCTCTTTCATCAGGCCGGAGGCGAGGTTGGTTGCCAGCGTTGTGACCCCCACCCCCCCCCTGGGGACTGTAAACCACCACAATATGGCCGGGGCGATTTTCCGTACCTTCAACCTGAACGGATTTTCGCAGGTCTTCCGGTGCTTGCTGCTGCATGGCCGAATAGCGCTGCGCTACCACGCGATGCTGGGTGTGAACGGTACGAATGGTGTTGTAAAGTTCGTCGGGAGAAATTGGTTTGGTGAGAAAGTTGCGCGCCCCGGCCAACATCGCTCGCCGCAGATAATCAGGGTCATTCTGAACGGACATCATGATGACTGCTGAGATCGGGACTGACTCGGTAATCAGGGATGTGGCCTGGATGCCGTCCATATCCGGCATGTTGATGTCCATGATAATAATGTTGGGCTTCAGTTCCTTTGCCATCGCCACGCCTTCGCGGCCCGTGCCAACGGAACCCACCACCCGTAAATCCGGTTCAAAAGCCAGCAGCTTTTTGATATTTTCGCGCGCTTCCGGGATGTCATCTACCAATAAAATGGTAATCACTTCCCCTTCGGCCTGTGGGCTGCCCGGTTTAATCATACATTCCCTCCAGCGCTCCGTTGGTATACGGAAAGCAGGCGCTTCCGCCGCCAAAGATCAAAACTAAACGCAGCAGTTCGCTACATTTGGACTCCAGGTGGGTGTTTCAAAACACCCACCTGTTATTTCTATTATAGGTAGATTTGTCCGTTTATGCCGAAAGATTTCAGCTAAACTCGGAAATTATTCTCCGCCCGTGCCGCCCGCCGTGTCTAAATTGATTTGATCTCCGGCGATGAGTTGGCGGACGCTGCGAATAGCGGGTTCAAAAGCGTAGTCGTGCCGGTTCGGCAGGGTAATACGGAAGGTGTTCATGATGTAATCCAGTGTCACCGGTTCGCTGGCAGCGCGTGAAGTATCGGTAGCCGAGCGGAGTGTCAGGCGCAGCGGCAGATTAGCATCCATCGCGTAAGATAAGAAAGTGGCTTCTTGCGGCGAGACGGCCAGCGTCACAATGTCCGGTGGTGGAACCGGTGTTGGCGGCGGAACCGGCGTGCCACTACCACCACTGTCTTCGGTGTCTTTCGGCACGGGGGTGGGGGTGGGTACGACCCCAATATAGTGGCCGACCAGCGGGAAATCCCCGACCCAGAGGACGAGGGCGTCCTGAACCGCGCGTTGGGTTACCAAGCGGGGACGGGGGTGTTCCGATGGAACGATCATGGCCGGGCCGAGCTGGGTCTGTTCCAGGCGGCCTCTAACGGCTTCGGTAAATTCATACGAGCCATCTTCATTGACCGAAAGATATCGGATTCCGTTAGGAGCAATAGACTGGAAAATCTCGTCTACATCCACAAATAGCAGCGAAATGATGATGTCAACACTGTCACCCGGGCGAATCGCGTAAGCGACACTGGTAAGCCGATCAATTGGAAGGGCAATGGCCTGACGGTCACTGGGGAGGACGGCGGCGACATCCGAACCGAAATCCGCAATATCCGTTAGATTATCCACCAGCAATGTCGTGAGAATTGGTTGTTCGCGGAACATTTCTGTTCGGGCGATTTTGCCAAGTAATTTCTCCAGACCGCCATCACTTTCTTTCAGGGCATTAAATGGCACGGCTTCTTCCGGCCAGAGGACATAGGTGGCGATGTCCTGTAATTTATCGGCTGAGGTCGGGAACTGATAACCGCGCGGCAGGTTTTGCAGGGCGATCACAATGTTCACGAGCCGGATTGGCGTGGGGGTCGGGCCTTGAGGTGGTTGATTATTGGCTACTGGTGTCCCTGGTGTACCGGCTGCCGCTGGCACGGTTGGCTTCTGTGTCAAGGCGCCACTTAAGAAAATAACTGCAATAACAACGACCAGGATGACTAATCCGACCAGGATTAGCAAGCGTCCGCGCATGGATTCCTCCGTCGGGTTTCTGGTGTCCCCGGATAACAAAGATTGAGTAAAGACACAATTCTAAGTGTAGTCGTTTGCCGATTACTGTCAAATAGGCGAATGGTTTGAACTTTCATATCCAGGACTTTAAGGGGTATCGTCGCTGGCCGGTAATTCCAGGTGAACACTTGTACCCTCAGACTCACTGCTGGAAATTGCCAACTGACCGTTGACCAGTTCAAACTTTTCCTTCAGCGTGAGAATATCTCTGGCGCGGGCATCCAGTCGGTTATCGTCCCCCATAAAGATTGCTTCCGCGTCAAAACCGCGCCCGTTGTCAATGACATCAGCTTTGATCCGATCTGACGACATATCGAGCCGGACGACAATTTCTGTCGCGGTACCATAATCGCGGGCATGGCCCATTAAATCCTGAATGCCCCGGAATAACATAACCTCCCGATGATTTTGTAACCGCCGCTCTTCGCCCAGCAGTTCAATCCGGGCATCAATATCATTTTTATCCTTAAACGAGTCAATGTAACGACGGACCGTTGGTACTACGCCCAGGTCATCCAGCATCATGGGTCGCAGGTCAAAAATAAAGTCACGGACTTTCTGGAAGGTCACACTCGCGGTAGTTTTCAGGTTGTTGAGTTCTTCAGCAGCCCTGGCGGGATCCCGGTCAAAGAGGCGCTGGCAGATTTCCGTCTGGAGGATGAAGTTGGTTAACGACTGCGCCGGGCCATCGTGCATTAATCGCGCTAACCGGTGTTTTTCTTCTTCCTGGGCCTGAACAATACGGACAATGTTGATACCGGCTTTCGGGTTTACGGCAGCGGGTTCTTCAGCTCCGTTGCTCAGGATGTCAACCCCCTGCACGGTGTTAAGAAGCTGCGCCAGTAGGGCCTGCTGTTTTTCCAGAATTTCCCGGTTAGACTGGAATTTTTCAAGCTGGCCGCGCATGGTGGTCAGGCGGAAGCGGGCGTCCAGGGCTTCATCGTATTTACCCCGAATATCTCCGCGTGGCACAGTTTCGATATTATCCTGAATGGTACGGAGTTCCGTTGCAATATCGGCGTTGCGCTGTTCTTCGCGGCCCACGACCAGTTGAATCTGGTCAATCTGATTTTTGATCTCAGATAAGCGCTCTTTGCCCCGTTTCATTTCCTGAGTAAGGGCTTCGACGATTTGTTCTTTCGGGTCAGTTTTGTCCATATCAAACCTATAGCTTGTTATTGGGGCGTCCGTCTTCTAACCGCACCCAGCCCCGGCGCAAGGCGTTCACCGCCGCTTGCGTGCGATCCTCAACGTTGAGTTTCTTCAAAATGGAGGTCATGTGATTCTTGACCGTTTGCTGGCTGATGCGCAGTTTCAGCGCAATCTCTTTGTTGCTGAGGCCGTGCGTCACAAACTGGAGAATTTCCATTTCGCGGGGACTGAGCGGCACAAAATGTTCCTCGGCATCAATGATGTACGGCCCGCTCATGGCCTCAATGCTGGCCTGAAGCCAGTTTTCGAGAGAGCGTTGATCCAGCCGTTCGCCGCCGACGATATAGTGACCGCGCGCGACATCCCGGACAATTTCGACAAGTTCATCCGGGGTGACTTCTTTGGAACTGTACGCCGAAGCCCCCGCACGCATGGCATGAACCACCTGCTGAATATCGTGATAGGCGGTCAGTACCACAACGGCCACTTCGGGACGTTCGGCCTTAAGCTGGCGGGCCACCTGGAAGCCATTGATCGAGGGCAGATTAACGTCCAGCAGCACCACATCCGGGCGAAGCTGACGCGCCTTTTTCAACGCATCTTCGCCGTCTTCGCTGTAGCCGACGACGTTAATATCCGATTCCAGTTCAAGCGCCTGTTTTAAGCCATCTCGAAAGAGCGGGTGGTCGTCTACAATCAAAACTGAAACAGTATCCTGGTTGGAACGCTCTTTGCTATCATTCATCGCAACCTCGTGCTTGGATGCCTCAGTGAGGTTCAATCCCCATGAGGTAAGAAATGTGAGCAATTTGACCGGACATTGGATTGTCGGCCACCTAAACAATCAATACTGACTGAACTTAAAATTGTTATTTAATTAATTTGGTCGGTGTGGTGTTTTTAACAGCGTAAAGCCCAAAATTACTCCCACCTTAAAACGCATTGTACACCTAAATTGCTATGCGCTGCAAGAAATGTTTGTCGAGAGTATGGAATTCGTAAAGACGGCTGAGGCTTGGGTTATCTCAATTATGGATTAAAATAGGGCCGGTTAGTCAAGAGGAGGGCGCTGTTGGAACGGTTTATCCAGGATAAATTAATCTATTATCAATTTTCGTTGTGGCCGCAGCTTAAGCATGGTATTTTTACCCGGCAGGGCGGCGTCAGCCAAGCCCCCTGGGCCTCCTTGAACCTGGGCGGTAATGTGGGTGACGATGCAAAAGCCGTCCGGCAGAATCATGAACGGATGTATGCGGTTTTGAACCTAAATGAGAAGCGGGCGTGTACGGTCTGGCAGGTTCACAGCGCGGATATTGTGCTGGTGAACGGGCCAGTCCCGAATCGCCGTTGGTTAGCGCTGGCGGATGGGATGGTGACGGATTGCCCGGATACCCCGTTGGCGATGCGGTTTGCCGACTGCACACCGCTCCTGTTTTATGATCCGGTGCAAGGCGTGATTGGTATGGCTCATGCTGGTTGGCGCGGGACCGTGCAGGGGGTAGGCGCAAATACGATCCGCACGATGGCGCAGGCGTATGGCTGTAAACCGGCGAATATTCAGGCCGGAATTGGGCCGAGTATTGGGCCGAGGCGGTTTCAGGTCGGGGAAGAAGTTGTGGCGGCAGTCCAAAGCTACCTGGGGACTGCGCCAGGATTAATCCGGCGGGATCCCGACGATGGCAGCGCTTATCTGGATTTATGGGAAGCCAACCGGCGGGATTTACAGCGGGCGGGCGTGGAACAGATTGAAATTGCCGGGATTTGTACGGCGGAACGCACGGATGAATTTTTTTCGCACCGGGCGGAAAAAGGCCGTACCGGGCGCTTTGGGGCGGTGTTATCTTTATGACCATTGCAGCTAATGTTCAAAATGTAAGGGACGTGATGGCCGCTGCCTGTGGGCGTGCGAATCGGAATCCGGCTGGCGTGACCCTGATCGCGGTGAGCAAAACGCAGCCGGTGACTGCCGTGTTAGAAGCCATTGCAGCGGGCGCGCAACATTTGGGCGAGAATCGCGTAGAAGAGTCAGGAACCAAAATTCCACTGGTGAATGCGCAGTCACCAGACCCGCTGACCTGGCATATGATCGGTCATATTCAAAGCCGCAAGGCCAAAGAGGTTGCTGATTTGTTCCAGATGGTGCAGTCGGTGGACAGCCTCAAACTGGCCGGAAAACTGTCGGCTTTGGCCGTTGAAAAGCAGCAGGTGTTGAAGGTGCTGTTGGAAGTCAACGTTTCCGGCGAAGCGACCAAATCCGGTTGGCAGGCTTCCGGTTGGCAGGCTGATGGCGACATCCGCCGCCGGTTCGGTGATGAGGTGGGGGCAAATTCTGGCGCTGCCGGGA
>DATALK010000373.1:0-3705 GCA_036261085.1 Phototrophicaceae bacterium
TCACGGACGATCAGCGGGCGCACCACCATCACCAACAACCCGATTATCATCAACGAAACCGATTTCCAGGCGCTGCCAACATATTGGAAGCGATTGTCGGTGATGCGGTTGATGTAGCTGGTCTCGTAACGGGTCGCTACAGTGTTGAGTTCCGCTAAGGTGTCCCACTGGTCGCCGTAGGTTTGTACCGCGTCCACATACATCGTGTTGCCAGTGTAAACCGTGCCAGTGAGTTTGTAATCGGCCCCATCGTGCAGGATGACCGCGGCATAGTTGCCACTCGTCAGGCCCATGACCGTGCGCGCGGCCTGGTAAACGGTGGACGAGCTGTAGTTATTGAAGGTCTGGCAGGTCCCTGTGGCTATCACATCGGCACTGGTTAAACCGTTGGGCTTCCAGCAGATTTTGACCGGGCCGCCGTAACGATCCAGCGTAAACAGGGTCGAGAAACCGGTACCGGTGAAGCGGAAGAACACGCCTTCGCCCTTTTCTTTGATGAGGGCCGTGCTGCCGCCAGATGCGCGTGAGTTGGTGACATCGGTTTTCGACAGGCCATCAGCGGCGGTGTCATCAAAATAGGTCAGATTGGGCACGGTTTGTTCGTAGTAGGCGGGTGACAACACTCCGTCCGTATCCAGGACTTGCAGCCGATCCAGGTTGAACGGATGATTGGTCAGGCTGAAAATTTCAATCGTGTGGCTGGTGTCGTTGCCCCAGGCCGTACCCCAGCCGCCAGTAAAATCGGTTTCGTTGATGATAATCGGGTTGTTGGTGATGGTGGTGCGCCCGCTGATCGTCCGTGACGCTTTCATAATACAAGGAGTCATAGTGTTTTCGAGCTGACCACGATCCACGCAGATCATCAGGTATTGGCTGTCCGATGAACTGGCGTAGCGCCACCAGACAATGCTGTCAGCCGCGTCCGGTATCTGGAAGCTGATAAACGGCCCCGCTTTAGTGACGGTGCTGATGATACTGGTCAGGCTGCTGTTGGAGACACGGGTATTGTTGGTATCCAGCGTCCAGGTGTCTTCCAGTCCGCCGCCCAGAATAATGGCGTCACGATCCGTGTCTTCGGTGGTGCCCAACGGCAGAACGTGGGTTGGCTGCCGGTCAAAGACGACAATCGAGTCAAGCACCAGGCGCGACCCGGCCTGAACCTGAATGTTATGGATGGTGACTTCGTAGTTGAAATTCGGATTGAAGCCATAGACAGGCCGGAACACGTTCCAGATGGCGCTGGTGCTGGCGCCTAGTGCATTGTTGAAACTCTGGCAGATGGGGTTAGCGCTTGAGCCAACTTCTTTGACACAGATGTCATAAGTCGCGCCCAGCTTGCTTAGGCGCTCCTGTTCCAGCGTGGTGCCGATGGCAAAACCCGTGCCCCGGAACGTAAAGCGCAGGTCGGGCATTGTCGAGGTGGCAACTTTGGCAATGCCGTTGGAGGAACCGCGTTCGGTGGTGGTCGCCCAACCAGCGAACAGCGAAGTCAACTGGGCTTCGGAGACTTCGTGGAAACCGGGGTTCAGGCGGACGGCACTCTCGGTCAGGATGCCAATCGCGTCAACACTGAGTATGGCTCCGGCGATGCTGTTTTTAACCGTAATCGTGTGCGCTTCGCCAGGACGCAGCCGCGTACAAGAGACCACATACGCATTGGCCGTCCGATTATAGATGCGACTGCTGTTGGTCAGTGTGCCGGTGGTCGCAGAAGTGGTGCAGGTGATGCTGCCACGTTTGACGGTTTGACTGCCGTTCCAGTTAAAAGCTTCACCGTCTACTTGCAGTTCCCAGTAGTTACCGGAGGTACTGCCCTGCATATAGAGCGCGAAACCAGTACCCACAAAGCGGAATTCTGCCGTGTCGGGGGCGGCGGCGCTCACGGTTTTGCTTTGGTGCAGCGTATTGTTGATGTTAACTTCGCTGTACAGCGCTGTCCAGTTGCCGGAGTAGTTAAAGGAGAAACTGGTATCGTCGTGCAGGCCGCCCGTTGGCAGTGATGGCACAATTTCAACCGTGATCTTATGGGGCGGGGTGAGCGTGCCGTTGTCAGCGCTAGACCGGTATTGGAAACTGAACAGACCTTTTTCACCCGCATTGGTGTGGAGGGTGATGCTGCTGTTGGTTGCGCCAGCGATCGCCGTCGAAATTTCCCCTTCTGTAATTCCCAATGTGGTCAGGTTTGTGCCATCCAGGGCTGCCAGGCTGCCAGCAACGTAGCTGTAGGTGTAGGGATAGTCCGCGCCGGGGGCGTTGGTTGTGCCGTTATCCTCCGAATAGACGAAGTTTTCAGCAAAGCTCACAAAGGGGCGCAGTTGGAAGATGATATCGGTTTCCGCTGTCCGGGAAGCCGCTACCAGAATGGTCTGGTTGATGGCCGTCGTTAATGGATCGTCAGTTACAGGCGTCAGGATGATATTAACTTCCGCTGGGGCACTGACGTTGCCGCCCGCATCGGTGACACGATAGGTTAGGTGGACGGTTTGGGGCCGGCCCTGCGTGTAGAAATTCTTCGGCGGGCAGTAAATCGGGCGGCTCATCCCTGGGTCAGTGGTTAGATTGTATCCCAGCGGTTGACCGCCGCAGGCATTGCTGATGTCTGTATCATAAAACTCCGGCAGCGTTTCCACATTAAAAGTGTAGGGAGCGAAGCCGCCGTCGGCTTGCAGGCTGATTTGAATTGACGGTGTATCTTCGGCAAATGGCGGTGGGTTGACATCAATGGCTTCAACCGGTTTAAATTCGTAAGCGCCAATATCAATGGCACTGGTGAAACGTGCGCGCCGGAAAACATCCTGGATGCCCGTCCAGCCAGCGCCCGACGGAACCAGGCTGTTCAGACCGTCATCAATGCCATCATCGGCGGCAAGAACGGGATAGGGTAGTGCTTGGGCACTACCTGGTGCTAACAGAAGCTGGTAGGGATCGTTCGCGGAGACGCTGCCGATGACCTGGAACCAGGGACTATTTGCCTGTTCGACGCGGTTGCCATAGGTGCTTTCCTGGACTGGGTTTTGACAGATACCACCGGGAGCGTTATCGCCAACAGGATTGCCACTGTTTACCATCCAGTTGTATCGGGCACCATTATCCGAGTCTGGCCCACCGCTGATGGAGTCACATTTGACGCCCGCACTCGTGCCAACGCCCAAATCGGCAATCGGCGAAAGGATGAGAGAATTCGGATTATCGTTGTTGTAAAACAGGTTGTTGTAAATTTCCCACAGGCCGCCAACCGTTGAGGGCTGCTCCGGCGCGCCCCGCAGGATGATGTAACGGTAATCTCCATCTATGGACCGGCTGCCCGCGACGGTGTTGTTGATAAACCGAAAACGTTTGCCGGGAGCCAGATGAATGACCGGTCTGGTATTGGTGTTTTTGGTGAAGGCGTTGCCAAAAACGTTGACTTCATAATTCGGATTGATTTCATTCTTAACGCGAATGATGGATAGTGTGTTGTTTTTATTGAAACGGTTGCTGAAAATATTCACAACCGCTTCATTAATCAGAATGACCGGATCATAGATGCCGGGTCTTTCCCCGCTGCCACCGCGACTGTTGGATTCAAAGGTGTTGTATTGGATGACAATCGGACTACTGGTGCCTGAATTGCCAAAAATGCTGATGGCCGCTCCATCTATCGCCGTGTTATTGCGGAAAACATTATCCTGAATGATGGTGCCCTGGCTGCCGGTATTACTTTGG
>DATALK010000266.1:0-3620 GCA_036261085.1 Phototrophicaceae bacterium
GCTATCAGTCCGGCGATTATATTTCCGATTGGGATGGGAGTGTGTTTTAGTCTGCATCTGGCGCTGTCGCGCGTATTGCGGATTGAGCATCCCCTGGTCAGTCTTTTCTACACGGCGTTAGGCGTTTTTATTCCGCTGAGTCTGGTCGTGCCGTTTTTGTGGCACATGCCTTCGCTGTTGACCCTGGTGGGTATGATTCTCATCGGTCTGGTTGGCATGGTCGGCTTATTCTCGTTTGCGCGGTCTTCGGAACTGGCACCCTTGCCCGCCGTCGCGGCCTTTGCTTATACGGAAACCATCTGGACGTTGGCGTTTAATGTCCTTTTGTTTCATGAACTGTTTAATGTCAGAATGTTTGTTGGTAGTTTGCTGGTGATTGGCGTGACGGCTTACATGATTTTCCATGAGGCCCGCTTGCACAAAGTCAGTTAATCAAATTCCAGCATCTTTGGGCGATTGTTAGGTAAGCCTTATTCAATAAGGCCAGACCGGTGAATTTAAGGAGTACTCTATGAGCAGCGTTCCGGGGGATGACCGTAAAGCCCTATTAAAAAATGCTTTAGTTGCTTTAGATGAAATGCAGTCCAAACTGGACACCGTTGAGCAGGCGCAAAAAGAACCGATTGCGATTGTTGGCGTGGGCTGCCGGTTCCCTGGGGGTGCCGATAATCCTGATTTGTATTGGCGCTTGCTGCAAAATGGGGTGGACGCTGTTCGAGAAGTTCCGTCGGATCGCTGGGATGTTAATGACTACAGCGATACCAATGTTACCTGGTTGGGCGGGTTTATCGAGCATGTAGACCGGTTTGAGCCGCAGTTTTTTGGCATGTCCCCGCGTGAGGCGGCGAACGTTGATCCACAGCAGCGCCTGGTGCTGGAAGTGGCTTGGGAAGCGTTGGAAAATGCCGGACAAGCCCCGGATCGGCTGGGGAACAGCCTGACGGGTGTGTTCATCGGGATTTCGACCTTTGATTATTCGCGGGTAATTGAAAAGAGTGTGGGCTACGGTAGCGATGTTTACGCGGCTACCGGTACAGCTCTCAATGTTGTGGCGGGTCGGTTGTCGTACACCTTAGGCTTGCAAGGGCCATGTATGGCAGTGGATACCGCCTGTTCTTCGTCGTTAGTGGCGGTGCATCTCGCCGTCCAAAGCCTGCGCAACCGCGAGAGTGATATGGCCCTGGCCGGGGGCGTTAATTTAATGCTGACCCCGGATAACTTTGTGTGTGTCGCGGGTTGGGGGATGCTCTCACCCGATGGACACTGCATGACCTTTGACTCGCGCGCTAACGGCTTTGTTCGCGCGGAAGGCTGCGGCGTCATCGTGCTGAAGCGTTTGTCCGATGCGGTGGCGGCCAATGACCGCATTATGGCAGTGATTCGTGGCTCGGCAGTTAATAATGATGGCCGCAGCAGCGGCTTAACCGTCCCCAATGGGCCGGCCCAGAAAGCGGTGATTCGCCGGGCGCTGGATAAAGCGGGTTTAAAACCGGCGGATATGGATTATATCGAAGCGCATGGGACGGGTACGGCGGTTGGCGACCCGATTGAAGTGGAAGCGATTGGCGCGGCGTTGCAGGAAGGGCGTGGCAATCGTCCGCTCCTGCTGGGGTCGGTGAAAACCAATATCGGCCATCTGGAAGCGGCATCGGGCATTGCTGGGTTAATCAAAGTCGTTCTTTCGATGCAGCATGAAGAACTCCCGCCGCATCTGTATTTGCAGGAGCGCAGCCCGCGCATTCCCTGGCCGGATTTCCCGATTATTATCCCGTCCGAACGTACACCTTGGCCGCGCGGCGAAAAGTCTCGGATTGCTGGTGTTAGTTCGTTTGGTTTTAGCGGCGTGAATGCACATATCATTTTGGAAGAGGCCCCCCTTCAGCCGGTGACGCCAGTGGAGATTGAGCGCCCGCTGCACCTGATGACGCTTTCGGCGCGCAGTGAAAAAGCCCTGCGGGAGTTGGCCGAACGGCACGCGGTTTATCTGGCGGATCCGAGTGCTGCGCCGTTGGCGGATGCCGCTTATACGATGAATACCGGACGCGCCCACTTTTATTTTCGAGCAGCGGTCACGGCGGCTACGGCAGATGAGGCGCGGAATGCGTTGGAAGCGTTGGCCGCCGGACAGGATGCGGCGGGTCTGGTCGTGGGACAGGCGGGCAGTCGCCCGAAGGTGGCTTTCCTGTTTACCGGCCAGGGGTCACAGTATGTTGGCATGGGGCGGGATTTATACGAAACCCAGCCCACTTTCCGGGCAGCCCTAGATGAGTGTGACCGGTTGCTGCGACCATACCTCGATCAACCGCTGCTGTCCGTGCTGTATCCTGAGGCGGGAGCGGAGTCGCCGCTGGATCACACGACCTATACCCAACCGGCGTTGTTTGCGCTGGAATACGCCCTGGCAAAATTGTGGCAGTCCTGGGGAATTGAACCGGCAGCGGTGATGGGACACAGTGTTGGTGAATACGTTGCGGCGGCCATTGCTGGCGTTTTCAGCCTGGAAGATGGTTTGAAACTGATTGCCGCGCGCGGGCGCTTGATGGGTGGTTTACCCGCTGGCGGGCAGATGGCGGCCATTTTTGCCGACGAAGCGCGCGTCGTGGAGGCCATCCGACCCTACGCCGATCAGGTTTCGATTGGCGCGGTAAACGGGCCATCCAATATTGTTATTTCCGGTGCGGGGGCGGCGGTTCAGCCGATTGTCGAAAAGTTCAAGGCGGAGGGTGTTAAATCGCGCCCGCTGGTGGTGTCGCACGCTTTCCATTCGCCGCTGATGAACCCCATCCTGAATGAATTTGAGCGCGTGGCGGGCGAAGTTCATTACAGTCGCCCCTATCTGAAACTGGTGTCGAACGTTACCGGTGAATTCGCGGATACACAGGTAACAACCGCGTCGTATTGGCGCAATCATGTGCGCGGCGCAGTGCGCTTCAGCGATGCGATGCAGACGCTGCATGACCAGGGTGTGACCGTGTTTGTTGAGGTTGGCCCTGGAACGACGCTGCTTGGTATGGGGCAGCGCTGCGTGCCGGATGGAGCCGGGCTGTGGGTGTCGTCGCTGCGTAAGGGGCAGGGGGATTGGCCCTCGATCCTGAGCGGTTTAAGCGCCTTGTATGCGCGTGGTGTGGATGTGGATTGGGTCGGATTTGACCAGGACTACCCGCGCGCCAAAATCGCGCTGCCCACGTATCCCTATCAGCGGGAACGGTACTGGGTGGAAGCGACTAAAAAAGCGCGTAATGTGACGCGCGGCGGGCATCCGCTGTTGGGGAAAGCCGTGCGTTCGCCGCTGGTGAAAGAAACCCTGTTTGAAAATGTGGTCAGTACCGATTGGCCGCCCTATCTCAGCGATCACCGGATTTATGGCACCGCTGTTTTCCCGGCGGCAGGCTACATTGAAATGGCACTGGCCGCCGCGGCCACGCGAGGCGCCAACGCGCTGGAAAATATGAATGTGCTGGAAGCCTTTGTGCTGCCGGACGGTGTTGACCGGACGATGCAGCTGATTTTGTCCCCCGGTGATCCGGCGGCGTTCCAGATTGTCAGCCTGGAAGGTGATGACGGCGAGGCGTTTAAACTGCACGCGCGCGGCAGTATTCGCCAGGTGAGCGCTGGCGGTG
>DATALK010000374.1:0-3185 GCA_036261085.1 Phototrophicaceae bacterium
GGCCGCGTTGTGGCAGCCCCTCAATGCGAATGACCCGGCCTGGATTTTTCCGCCGAAGTTTTTTAACGAGATGTTTCTGGTCGGCGAAACGGATTTCTGGCGGGTGTTAGAAGGGGCCGAACGTCCGATTGAGGAAACAGCGTGGCAGATCATTTTTGATGGTCGGGAGCTGCGGACTTCGGACGTCGGCGGTTTATTAGGGCGGATTGTGGATGGGGAGCGGTTGGTTACAACCGTCCTGCCCAGTATCCGGCTGACCAACTCGCCTGTGCAGGGGTTGACCCAGTTTACGCAGGATGTCAGCCAGTTAACACAGCAGCTCGTGATTGTTATTTTGCCGGTAGGCGGTCTGGTACTGTACTTTGTGACGCTGGTCGCGGGCCTGCTGGTCAGCCGCCAGCAGGCGGAAGATATGGTGCTGCGCAGCCGGGGGATGAGCCGTGCCGGGTTAGTCAGCATTCATACAGTGATGTGGCTGCTGTTAGCCGGGATTTCGGTGTTAGTCGGCCTGCTGCTGGCGCCCCTGGTGGTGCAGTTGGTAGGGCAGACCTCATCATTCCTGCGTTTTGACGGCACAACGCCACCGCTGACCGTGACCTATACTCCGCAAGCGTTCGCGCTCGGCGGCTTAACGGCGCTTTTAGCCGCCAGCACGGGGCTGTATCTGGCGTGGCGTTCGACGGGGCAAAATGTGAATACGTTCCGGCAGCGCAGCGCCCGCGCTCGTTCGGCGTGGTGGCAGCGGATGTATCTCGATGTGTTGTTGTTAATTCCGGGCGTGTATGTTTATTATACGCTGCTGCGGCAGGGTGGTTTGGCGGCGGCTGCCGATGACCCCTTTGCTGACCCGCTGGCGTTTGTTGGCCCGACTTTATTTGCCCTGGCGCTGACGCTCTTATTCTTACGAGTATGGCCGTTTTTAATGCGTACCGGGGCGCAATTGGTGGGGTACAGCCGCAGTGTGGCGTTGTTGATGGCCCTGCGCGAACTGACCCGTTCCATTGGCCGCTACCGTGGTATTTTGCTGATGATCTGTTTTACGCTGAGTTTGACCGGTGTCACGGCGTCAATGGCGAGTACGATTGACCAGAGCCTCAAGGATTCGATTAATTACAAAATCGGTGCGGATGCCGTTTTAGTGACAGTAGCGGATACCCAGACGGAAGAAAATCAGTCCGAGGACAGCAATAGCCAGGTTACATATGATGTTACCGGCTACAATATGCTGCCTGCATCGGACTTGCTGGCGATAGATGGCGTGAGTCAGGTCTCGCGCGTGGGCCGGTATCCGGGCCGGTTGGTGCTGCGCTCCCGCCGCCTGGAAGGGACCATACTGGGCATTGACCGGTCAGCGATGGCGGCGGTGGCTCGCTTCCGGCAGGATTACGCCGATGAACCGATTGCGGATTTATTTAATAAGCTGGCGGGTAATCGCACTGGGGTTCTGCTGCATCGGCAAACGGCGCTGGATAATAATCTGCTGATTGGGCAGGAAATCACGTTTGAGGTTTCCGCGCTGGGGGAGTGGTATGAAATCACCGCGCCCATTGTCGGTTTGTTGGATTATTTCCCCACCCTGAATCCCAAAGACGGTTTTTTTCTCGTCACCAATCTTGACCCGTTGTTTGAGGCGGTGGGAACGGAACTGCCCCATGATATCTGGCTGCATTTGAAGCCGGATGCGCTGACCGCCGACTTGCAGCAGCAGGTTCGGGCGTTGAAGTTTCCGGTTTTGGAATGGCGTGATCCCGAAGCGGCGCTGGCCGCCGCCCAGGCCGACCCCTCCCGGCGCGGTGTGTTGGGCTTTCTATCGGTGGGGTTTGTGGCCGCGATTCTGCTCACGCTGGTCGGGGCGATTATTCAGAACACCGTTTCGTTCCGGGCGCAGTCCAAGCAGTTGGGTTCGCTGCGGGCGATGGGACTAAGCGGGGGGGCGGTGGGAACCTATCTCATTTTGCTGCAAGGGATGGCGGCCACCAGCGGCATTCTGGGGGGGACTTCGATTGGTGTGTTAACGACGCTGTTGTTTCTGCCGTTGCTGGATTTCAGCGGCGGGCTGCCGCCGTATCTGGTGCGCGTGGCCTGGGATGAAATTACGCTGGTCTACGCGGCGTTTGCTGGTGTACTCTTTTTTGTCACGCTGTTGATGACGGTTCTGATGAGCCGGGAACAGCTATCTACTATCTTAAAACTGGGCGATGCCTGATGATCTGCAAACAACGTACTCTTTACTGTCTTTTGGCTAGTCTCATTTTGATGCTGGTGAGCGCGTGTTCGCCAACCGCGCCAACGGGGGCGCAGGCGCAGCCGCCTGCCGCGCCGACCTCAACGCCGATTCCAACGGCGCCGGCGGTGGCCCGCCCGAAATATATGGTGCAGCGCGGCGATGTGCAGGTGACACTGGAGTTCAGCGGGCGCTGGCAGTCGCGCGATCAGGTAGCGCTGGCGTTTAACACGGCAGGAACGGTGCGCCAGGTTGAAGTGCGGCGCAACGATACCGTCAAAACTGGCGATTTGCTGGCCGACTTAAAAATTGACGATCTAGAAAATCAGCTTGCCAGCGCCGAGTTAGACCTGGAAACCGCCACGACGAATCTGCAAAGCGGCGCCGAAGGGAGTGTTAATACGGTGGCGGACGCGGAAGTAGCGTTAGCCAATGCGCGGCTGCGGTTGCAAGACCTGAAAGATACCCTGCCCTGGCCGCAGTTGGAAACGAGCCGCCTGAATCTGGAAGCGGCGGAACAGGATTTAGTGAACGCCCAGCGCGATTACGATGATGCGATCAGCCGCTCCGATCAGGCGGCTTCCGTCGCCGAAAGTGCTTATACCCGGCTGCAAGATGCTAAAAATTCGGTACGGACGGCGGAAGCCAGTTATTTTTCGTCGGCGCAGTCGTTTAACAGCCATAAAACTTCCATTTCCGAGCAGGAAAATACGGTGATTAAGGCGGAACTGGACTTGCAGCGGGCGCAGCAGGGCGGCGGTGATCCGACAAAGGCGCAAGCGCTGCGGGCGGCCCAAATGAAAATTGACCAGATTAAAGCCAGTATTGCCCAATCATCCTTGTATTCGCCGATAGATGGTGTGGTTTTGGAAGTCAATATTAAACCGTGCGCCAGGTTGAAGTGCGGCGCAACGATACCGTCAAAACTGGCGATTTGCTGGCCGACTTAAAAATTGACGAT
>DATALK010000272.1:0-4916 GCA_036261085.1 Phototrophicaceae bacterium
AATTAATCAGGAAATTGGCAACCGGGTCAACACGGCTATCAATTTGATTAATTTGGGGGATGTTAATACCCATCTGGGGCATTATACCGCTGCCGAAACCTATTACCAGCAGAGTCTCGCGCTGAACCGGGAAATTGGCAACAAAGATTCGATTGCCTTTTGCCTGAACGGACTGGGTATTGTCGCCGTTAAGCTGGATAACCTGGTCGCGGCTCAGGATTATTACCAGCAAGCCCTGACGATCTGGCACGAAATTGGCGGTAAGGACGGTACGGCTATCAGCCTGAACGGCCTGGGGCTGGTTGCCAGTCGGCAGGGGGCCTACCCGGCTGCCGAAACTTACTATCAGCAGGCGCTAACCCTGTACCGCGAGATGGAAGCAAAATCCGATATGGTGGGCGTCTTGGCCGAACTGGCCGCGCTGCGGTATCACCAGCGGCATATAGCTTTGCTGCCAACACTGCGCGAAGCACTCACCCTGAGCCTTGAGGTTGGCGCGCCGCCAGTTATCCTGCATCTGCTGAGTACCGCGGCTCGGGCCTTAGCGCGCGAGGGCAAGGCGGCGGATGCGGCGCATCTGGCAGGATTAATCGAAGTGCATCCGGCGACTCCGGCGGAAATTCGCCAGGACACGCTGGCCGCCTTAAAAAGTGACCTGGAAAAACAGCTCCCCGCCGCTGTTCTGGCCGTGTATCTGGCCGAAGGGTCGGCGCTGGATTTGGTCGAAACGGCACAGGCGCAGCTTGCCCGGTTAGGAACGCCATAACCGGCCCCGGTATTGGGCTACTGATGGTAATGCGGATTTTGAAAACGCCCGTAAGGGTGGACTTTTAAGAAATGTGGCGGGTGGCTCGGCCTGGGGGTCAAACCCCCAGGCTAGAGGGAAAAACCTTTAAGCCGCTCAAGCGGTTATTACACCATTCCAAACCTCTTTAGCGGTTTCCAGATGACTGGGCCGCCTGATATTTTAAACGTCAGGCGGCAACCTGGCGAGTGAGCATCAAAAACCTACCTTTGAAATGGGCCGGGGGGTGAGGATGGTTTTCCAACGCGGTCACGACCACACCATTTTACGGCGCGGCGTAAGGTGAGTTAAAAACCTACCCCTGTAAGGAGGGTTGGGGATGGATACTCTTAAAACTATCATCCCCTAATGCAGCGGTTAGGATAGGAGCAAAAACACGCAATTTACGGGGTTTATGATGGGTTTCGGTTCTTTGTTTTAGCGTGCCGGAGCAAATCCATACACTAAGCAGTCAAGTTTATATGTTATATTATGGATAAATTACAGAACTCGTCAAAAGTCGGGGGTAATTATGAAACGGATAGTGGTATTTGTCATGCTGATGATCCTGCTTGGCACTGCGGTTCAGGCACAAACCACCGCCACCCCAGCAGCTACTTTTGAAAACGAAGCTAATACATTTATTGTCTGGGGGCCATCAGGAATCGAGTTTGATAAATATATCACCGATACCTTTCAGGAACGCCACCCGGAATTAAAAATTGTCATCACCGATCAGGGGTGGGATGAGGCGCTGCGGCAGAATTTGCAGAATGCGATTCTCATGGGCTACCCGCCAGACGTGGTGATCGGCGAAAATTATTTTCGCGCATTTGCTGCCGCGGGGGCGCTGGTGCCCCTGGACGATATTATGTCCAAATACCAGGACGATATTATCCCCGCGACGTATGCGGGGGCCGTGTATGAAGGCCGCGTTTATGCCATTCCGGTGTTTACCGGGGTATTTGCTTTTGAACGAAACTGCCTCGTCATTGAAGCGGCAGGGCTGGATTGTGATACTCCCCCGCAGTATTGGGATGACCTACTTGCTGAGGCCGCCGCCATTCGGGAAGCGGGCGCGGGTGACTATTACGGTTATTCGCTGCAAGGGCCGGGCGGAACCGCTGTCGGTTCGGCCTTCCGTATCGCGGTTTATCAGGCCCAAATGGATGCGCTTCCCTGCGCCGATGCGGCCTGTACCATTCCTGATTTTAATAACCCGAACGTAATCCCTGTGTATGAAATGTTACGCGAAATCACGACTTATACGCCTCCCGGTCTGATTGACAATACCAATGAGGGGCAGGTTTATGAGGCGCTTATGCGGGGCATTTCGGCTTACCAGATTGCCGGAAGCTGGCATGTGGGATGGGCGAAAGATGCGGGTTGTACGACCTGTCGTTATTCGAGCATTCCGGTTCCCCGTGACGGCCATCCTGCCAATCTGTTGGTCGGTAATGTGCTTTTTGGCGCCCCCAGCCAGGGCCGCCATCCTGAGTTAGCGAAGGAATGGCTTGAATTATTGATTAGCACCGAATCGCAGGAACGAGTCTTCTCCCAGTTAGGCCGTTTGCCCGTGCGCCGCTCCGTTTTAAGCGGTATTCAGGAAACCGTGGACCCGGCAACCGCAACCTTTATCAATGAGTTGTTATATAACGAAGATTTAGGTATTCTTCCGCAGTGGGAACATAATCCCAAAGAAACCTGGGCGATCTATAACGAACTTCTCACCGCAGTCTTGAAGACAAACCGACCCATCCCAGAGATTATGCAAGCGGCTCAAGCTGCGATTGAGGCCATGCCCTGAGATTGTTTGATCGAATAAACCCGATGTCGCTGATTGAGAAACTGTTTGCCTCCATTCAGTCGCGCCTGCTGGCGGTGTTGCTCCTGATTACACTGCTAACGGTAGCGATTGTTATTACCTTCAATCAATGGCTGCGCGTTCAGCTCATTACCGAGGCGGATAATGCTCTGCTGGTCAGTGCCGCTCAGATCGCCAATCAGATTGATGAATTCAATCGCAGTAACCGGCAGGTTTTTAACGTGGGTTCCCGCCTCCCCGATCTGGTTGAATTTCTGGAAGCGGATGAAGCCGCGCGGAATAACACCGAATTTCGGGATCGCATACTGGTCACGCTTGATTCGCTCGCCATTGAGCCGTGGGACGAATACTATATCCTGTCGCAGGCGATTCTGGATCGGAATGGGCGGAATATTTTGGATACCGCCCCGGATAATATCGGGGTGGACGAATCGCAGCAGGACTACTTTCAGGCGGCGCGGTTAGGCGGCGCGATCAATATCTCGCCCATCCAATATCGCCCCGAACGCAGCGGCATCTATTTTTATTATGCGGTGCCCATCCGTCAGAACACGATCCCCAATCCCATTATTGGGGTTTTGCGGATTCAAATTGCGATCGCCACCATTCAAAATATTGTTTCGGATAGTGTGCGCGGTCAGCATTTTAACGTCGCCATCTTTGATGAAAACGCGGTCCGCGTGGTTGATACCCGGCACGAAAGCCTCTTGTTTCGGAGCATCGCCAGCTTTTCACCGGAGCAAATCGTCGCCCTCCGCAGCAAGTATGCCATCCCCCCATTGCCCGATGAAGAGATCAGTGTCCCCATCCCCGGTCTGGTTAAAATTCTCTCCAATTCTTATCAGAATCGGGTGGTTTCGGGCTACATGACCCCCGACTCCGATCAGGAAGAACGGTTAGCGATTGTCCGGCTCGAAACCGTCCCCTGGCATCTGGTGGTGTCCCAGCCGACGATCCAGTATTTTCAAACTGTGCAGCAGCAGACTACCGGCATTTTGATTCTTGCCATTTCTTTGACGCTGGTGGCTTTGGCGGCTTCTTATTTCATTTCCAATCGCATCACTAAACCCATTCGCACCCTCACCGCCGTCGCCAAACAGGTCGCTGAAGGTCAACTTCATATTAAAGCGCCCGTCACCTCCAGCGATGAGGTGGGAACTCTGGCTAAAACCTTCAACCTGATGACCACTGAATTGGAACTCGCCCACGCGACGCTCGAAGACCGGGTTGAGAAACGAACCCAGGAATTATCCGAAGCAAACGAGAAACTTAAACACGAAATTATCGAACGGCAGCGTTATGAAAGACAAGCGCTGGAACTGGCTTTGGAACACGAACGCCGGCGCATCCTGGCGGAATTTATCCAAAAGGCTTCCCACGAATTCAAAACGCCGCTGTCCATCGTTAACGTCAATACCTATCTGGCAAAACGCTTTCTGCCCACCGAGCGCCAGCGTTATATGAGTGAGATCGAAGAACAGGGCAAATATATTGATGGTCTTGTCAATCGCATGGTGTTAATGTCGCGTTTGGACAGCGATATTTCCACGCCCCTGAAACACTTACAGCTTGATAAATTTATCAGAACCCTCCATACCCGCCTGGCTCGAACTTTCCTGGAAAAGCAGGCTTTTATGCACCTGGAACTCCAGGCCGCCAATACCTGGGTCTATGCTGATCCTGAGCTGTTATCCCTGGCGGTTGAAAATATTCTGGACAATGCCCTCAAATTTTCGGATAAGCCAGTTGAAATTTCAATCAAGACCGATCTCCTGGACGAGATGGCTGCCGTGAGGATTACGGATAATGGGATTGGCATGGCGGAAGAGGTGCAGGCGCGGGTTTTTGAGCGTTTTTTCCGGGGCGATGTTGCCCATACAACGCGCGGTTTCGGTTTAGGTCTGCCGATTGCCAAACGGATTGTTGAAAATCTGGGCGGAACCATCGAACTTGAAAGTGTGGTGGGCACGGGAACAACGGTCACGATTAAGTTACCCAGCAACCCGCCGCAGCTCGACTGTGAAGTGCCACCTACCGCATCGGCAGCACCGGTCAACCGTTAAAATAGGGGCCTGAACGCCTTTGGTCTTCTCTGTCAGCGCCGATTATTCCGATCTTGTTGCCAGACCACCAACTTAAAAACGTCGAATGTTGAGACGGGTCTCAGACCCGCAGCTATGTATTTTTAGAAATTAATACGCAGAAACGTAGGGACGTGCAACGGCGCGTCCCATACGCACCAAGTTAAGGCTCGTCGGTGCGCCGCCCTGGGTTCAAAACCCAGGGCTACCAGGAAAAGCCAAGCCC
>DATALK010000276.1:0-2912 GCA_036261085.1 Phototrophicaceae bacterium
GCATGGCGCCGGAACAGTTCGCTGGCGATCAACGCGCCTGGATGCAGCAAACGGTGGCTGGGCTGGCCGCTGCCAACGCCTGGAAGCAAGCTGCGGTGGCGCTGGAAGAAGGATATGCCGCCTTTGCCCCGCTGCATGATCGCATCAATCTGGAGGCAATTGTCTTTGCGCTGGTGATCGCGGACATTAGCGAGACTTCCGGCCAGCGTGGGTACAGCGGCTTTGGCGCAATTCCCGGCTACATCATGACCGTTTACGGCGCGGCCAATGATTACACTCTGTCGCGTGTCAAAGCGGCGACGGTTCACGAACTGCATCACAACCTGGCAGCAGCGGCGGGCATTGGCATGGGTGGAAACACCAACATCATGACCACCACTGTCGGCGAGTATATGATCGGCGAAGGGCTGGCGGAATCCTTCGCGGCGGAGCTGTACGGCGCGGATAAAGTCGGCTTTTACGTCACCGACTTCGACCCATCGCGGCTGGCAGAAACCAAATGTATCATCCATGATGGTCTTGACCGTTCCGGTTTTGATGTTGTGCGCGGGTATATTTTCGGGGACGAGATTGCGGCCCAATACAACTTGCCAGCGGCGGGTGTACCCGCCTATGCCGGGTACGCTCTCGGCTATCAGATTGTACAGGCTTATCTGAAACGCACCGGTAAAACCGTAGTTGAAGCGACGCTGGTTCCCGCGCGGGAAATCATCGCCGAATCGCGCTTCTTTGAGGAACTGTAATAGTTTAGGGCAGCGGCATAGTTTGCCTTGCCGCTGCCCATTATTTGGCTTACAGAATTTCTCCCTTAATGGCCTCCATCACATAACTGCGGCTCCGGTCTGACAGATCAGGATGATCGGCCAGATATTGCCGCAAAACGCGCTCTTTGTCGGGATGTTTGGAATGCCCTAAGCCGTGTATGGCAGCAGTTTGGCAAGGGCGGGAGGGAAGTTGCAGAACACTCACCATTGTCTCAAAGTAAACCTGATATAGCCGCTTATGATCTTCATCGGTCATTGTGCGCTCTTTAATCAGAGTTCCGCCACGCCACTTACCTCCACACCTCCCATAACCGGCATCCCACCACATATATCCCACGCTGTCATATGGAGTCTTGGAAAGCAACTTGGCAAACAGGTCATAGGTGGCGCGAATGCAAGCCTCAGCTTCAGCTACGGTGGTTTCGGAACTATCTAGCACACAACCAACCGTCCAGTTGTTGAATTCCCGAATAACTTCCAGACCACAATTAATCTCATCCCTGTTATAACGCTCTAAAAGGAACTCTGGTTCCCGGAAAAGCTGAGTGTAATATTGCAGTAGTTGGCTTGGATTGAAAAAGACTACGGCGCAATCTTCCCAATGAAAATCATTGCGCTTTCGACTTGTTACCCAATGCTCAAAGACAAAACCCACAAAATCTTCAAAATCGGCATCGCGCAAATCATAGACCAGTGTACTCAGACAATAGTTATTGAGGTAGCGCTGCCATAGCGGAAAAGATTGTGACCGAATATTTTTTAATATCGGTTCAAACTCTTGCACAAGTGATTCGCGCTGATTTTCATGAATCTCATATTTCCCATTACGCGCGGCCTCAATAAAGAATGTGATGGCCTCAGCAGCAAAGGGATCACCATACCCCCATTGGCAGCGGGTTAAAGCCAACAAACCAGCATCAAAATCTGGTTCTCCGCCAATGCCATCTAACAAGAGTTTAGCTAACAGCAGACAGCACTTGGGATAACGCCGATACCGGTCTCCCCCTTCATAGGCGCGCATCAGCAGTTTTCGTGCCTGTTTGGGGGCAGGCTTGACACCGATACCTTCCAGATAACACTGTGCCAGATCGGTGAGCGCGGCGTTTGATCCGGCGTCAGCCGCACGTTGTAACAGTGTTAACCGCTGCGGATTGGTTGGGAGTTGGAACGTGTAACCGGGCGTTAAATCCGGGCAAACCGCCAGAATATAGTTCGCTTCTGCGTGTCCGGCAGCGGCGGCGCTGGTGATAAGCTGGATAGCCTCGGTTCGGCTGAGATCATCATCCCAGAAGTGGAGATAACCATGCAGGAAAGCCGCGTCTGGATGCCCCGCTTGACTCAGCGGCTTGAGCAGTTGAATGGCATCAGGATAACGGTGGAGGAGAAGGGCTTCTTTGGCAAGTTGGAGTGGATATTTATAATTTTTCATTTCCTTTCACGCATGAATTCAGGGGAAAGACAGCCGAATCCCGGCCATCTTTCCCCTGATTACGAACGAAACTACTTGTTATTATGCACTTCCCACTGGCTGGGCGCGTTCCAACGCGGCGTAATCCAGTAATTCACCGGGCCGCCTTCCGCGAACCAGCCCTGCACATCCGGGCGCGAGAGAATCCGAATCGGCCACCAGTTCAAACCATCGGCGCAGATGGGCGCGCCAGTGATTTCAAAACCGATCCCGTCCACCAATGTAGCGACCAGTTCGCCGTCCAGGTCGGGGGCCATACGCAGATTTTTGGGCGACTCGCCGGGTGAATACTGGACATACGCCCGCGAACCCGCGCCCAGGCGCAGCGGCAGCCCACAAACTGGCGTCGGTACAAAATTATCCGGCTGCAAATAATCGTCACCGTTGCCGCGTTCGCCTTCCGCCACCCAACCGTTATAGGTGATGCCGAGGACGGTCACTTGCACGCGCCACCAGTTAAAGCCTTCGCCGCAGCTTGGCCCTTCCAAAATGCTGACCGTTGTCCCTACGGGCGCGACGGTTAACACCAGCGCGTTTAACGTCGGTTCGGTGCGCACCCGCAGGCCATACAGCAGTTCAATCTGCGCCCCAGCGGTAAAGCCCAGCGGACTGTTACACACGGGCGTGGAATTTAACGGCGGTTCGGAGCCGTAAATCCAGTAGTTGCCGGGGCGACCTTC
>DATALK010000280.1:0-9877 GCA_036261085.1 Phototrophicaceae bacterium
GGCGATTAACATTTCCGGCACAAAGTATTCGCCGTTTTCAAACCGCAGCCCGACCTCTGCCATCGCCGGGATTAAGCCTTCATTCAGGACTTTACCGGGTTCAATTCCTTCCGCCAGGGCTTGTTGGACTCCGGCCAGAGCATCAGCTTTATTGCCGTTGATGACGGCGGCTTGAATATCGTCTAAGACTGCCATGTGTGGCTCTCCTCTAACGTGATAATATTTTTTGCGGGTGGAAACCCGACCTCTATAGATTACCACAAATTATCATAACCGGATGAGAAAAATGCCTGACTAATTGGTCGCCGAGTCTTTATTCTGGCGCTATGTATTGCCTGTGTGGGAGTGGGTATAATGAATAAACCGTTTGGCGAGATCATTGGCGCAGCGCTTATGTCTGAAACGACCCATCGTCTGATTCTTTTACCCTCCGGCCGTAAAGGGGATGTGCCAGCGGGCAGCACCATCCTGGCAGCGGCCCGTGCTTTGGGGGTGGAAATCGAAGCGATTTGTAATGGTCGTTTGACGTGTGGCAAATGCCAGGTGATCCCCGAAAAGGGCAATTTCCCCCGGCATGGGATTCACTCCACGCCCGATCATCTGACGCCACCAGGGGATGATGAGCGCACTTATGCCGCTCAGTTCGGGCTAGATTTGACGCAGCGGCGGTTGGCCTGTATGGCGCGCATGACCGGCGATTTATTGGTAACAGTGCCGGAGGAAAGCCAGGCGCGCAAGCAGGTCATTCGGAAAGACGCGGGTGAGCTAACAGTTGAAGTCGCGCCCGCCGTGCGCCTGTATTATGTCGAGGTTGAACCGGCGTCTCTGGGCAGCCCTGGCGATTGGGAGCGGCTGCAAACGGCGCTGGCCGCCGCGCACGGTTTATTGAATCTGACGATTGATGCCCTTCAACTGCGCCGGTTGCAATCGGCGCTGCGCCAGAAAAATTGGGCCGTGACGGTGACGGTTTGGCAGGGGCGAGAGGTGATCCGGGTTGAACCGGGTTATGTGGAAAGCCTGTATGGGTTAGCGGTAGATGTTGGCTCAACGACGGTGGCCGCACATCTCTGCGATTTACGCACGGGCGCAGTGCTGGCAACGGAAGCCATGATGAATCCTCAGGTGCGGTATGGCGAGGATTTAATCAGTCGGATTTCTTATGCCATGAGTGAGACGCAGGGTCTCGCCCGCCTGAACCGCGCCATTATCCACGCGCTTAACGAACTGGCGACCAAAACGGCCCAAATAGCCGGTATTGAAGTGGCGGAAATCACCGACTTGGTGCTGGTGGGAAACAGCCTGATGCACCATTTGCTGCTGGGTTTTGACCCCTACGAACTAGGCCAACTGCCGTTTGCTTTGGCAACTTCGGCTGCGGTGGATATTAAGGCCCGCGATTTGGGTCTGAAAGCGGTGCATCCCGGCGCGATGACCCATCTGCTGCCGTGTCTTGCGGGGTATGTGGGCGCGGATAGTGTCGGGGTGCTGCTGGCGGAACAGCCGTATCTGGACGACCGGGTGACGCTGGTGGTGGATGTGGGCACGAATGCCGAGATTTTGCTAGGCACGCGCGATTGGATGCTGTCGGCTTCCAGTCCTACCGGCCCAGCTTTTGAAGGCGCGCAAATTTCACACGGGCAGCGGGCGGCGGTTGGGGCCATTGAGCGGGTGCGCATTGATTCCCAAACCGGTTTGGTAAAATACAAGGTTATTGGTTCAGATCGTTGGAGTGATGACCTAGCGCCGGATGCGACCCTACGCCCAACCGGGATTTGCGGCAGCGGCATGATTGAAGTCGTGGCGGAATTACTGGCAGCGGGTTTGCTCGACCAGAGCGGGCGGTTTGTGCCGGATGCGCCCCAGCGCAGTCCATGTGTGCGGGCGGTGGGCCGCGTGGCGGAATTGGTGTTAGCTCCAGCCGCCGCAACTGCTTCCGGCCAGGAAATTATCGTCACCCAAAACGATATTCGTGCCGTTCAACTGGCAAAGGCCGCCTTGTACGCAGGTGTCAAACTGCTGTTGCAGCACAAAGGTCTTGAGCGAGTAGATCGAATCAAGTTGGCGGGGGCTTTTGGCAGTTATATTGATCCCTTACATGCCATGATGATTGGCCTGATTCCCGATTGTGATTTGCAGAATGTCACCGCGATTGGCAACGCGGCGGGGGACGGCGCGCGTCTGGCTTTATTAAACGTCGAGCAGCGGAAACAGGCGGGGCGGGCTGTGCGTACAGTAGAATATGTCGAGACGGCTTCCCAGCTTATTTTTCAGGATACCTTTGTGGATGCGCTGGCGCTGCCCCATGCGGTTGATACTTTTCCGCACCTGGCAAAGTCGGTGTAATTGAAACACGTAGTGCTGCCGCTGGTGTTGGTAGGAATAGATTTCAAGGATAAAAAACATGAAAACTACTTTGCAAAATCTTCTGGCTACTGGCAAAACCCTCGTTGCTGATGGGGGGATGGGGTCGCTGTTGTTTGCGCGCGGGCTGGTACGAGGTGCAGCGCCGGAACTCTGGAATGTTGAACGACCAGATGATATTCGTGCGGTTCACCGGGATTATATTCAGGCCGGGGCGCAAATTGTGCTGACCAACAGTTTTGGCGGTAATCGTCTCCGTTTGGACCTGCACGATCTGGGCAGTCGTGTCGCTGAATTGAATCAGGCGGCGGCCCGGTTGGCACGGATGGAAGCTGACGCGGTCCCGCAGCCGGTGGTGGTGGGTGGTTCGATGGGGCCAACGGGCCAACTACTGGCTCCTTTAGGTACACTTGACTTTGATGAGGCCGTGAATCTGTTTTGCGAACAGGCGATGGCCCTGGTGGCGGGTGGCGTGGATGTCCTCTGGGTGGAAACGATGTCCGATTTGGAAGAAATCCGCGCGGCAGTTGAGGGCATCCGCTGTGCCGCGCCCGGCTTCCCGATTGTCACTACGCTGACATTTGATGCCAACGGGCGCACGATGATGGGTACCACGCCGGAAAAGGCGTTGTCGGCGCTGTATGAATTTGGCGTGGTGGCTCTTGGCGGTAACTGTGGCAATGGCCCGGCGGAAATTGAAGGGGTTATCACCAAAATGCACGCCGCCAATCCGGCGGTGGCTCTGGTCGCCAAAGCCAACGCGGGTCTGCCGCATATGGACGGGGAGCGTGCGATTTACGATGCCACGCCGGAAGTGATGGCGGATTATGCCCGCCGGGTGCAGGCGCAGGGTGCGCGGATTATTGGCGCGTGCTGCGGCAGTACACCTGACCATATTCGCGCCATTGCGGGCGCAGTAGCCGAAGGCCACCCGGTATGATTTCCCAACGGCCAACTGTGCAGGTTCGCGGCGAAAATCAGGCCCAGGCTCTGCGGGCGCATCTGGATCAAACACTGCCCCAGCTACAAGCGCTTCCCGGCGTGGTGGGCGTAACACTGAATGGCGGTTTATCACGCGGGTATGCTGACCAGTTATCCGAAATTGACGTCACTCTTTACCTGGATGCGCCGACTTTTGCGGCCTGGGAGCAGGGCCGCGCGCCGTTGGGTACGGGAATTGTCATGTTGGACGGCCAACTTTATGACATCAAGTTTGTCAATCTGGAAACCGAATCGGCGCGCCAGTGGGAAAGTATGGAATTGTGGGATTTATCCTACGCCGAAATTCTGTTTGACCCCACTGGCGCGGTAGCCTTATTGTTCGTTGATAAACTCGCGCCGCCGCAACCGTCAGCTGCGGGCGGTTTGATGTTCAGCGCGTGGTGGTATTTCCGCTTGGCCGGTGACATCTGGCTTCAGCGGGGCGATGTGCTGCAAGGTCAGGTGATGCTGAACCATGCGGTTGAGGCGCTGGTGAAGGCGCTGTTCCTGGCAAATGGGGAATATCAGCCGCATGAAAAATGGCTGATTCATCTCAGCCGGAGTCTGGCCTGGAAACCGCCGGACTGGGAAACACGGTTAGCCCGGTGTTTGTTGGCGGTGGACGAGACCGAGGCGGGGTTACGCCAGCGGCAGGCGGAGATTGTGCGTCTGTGGGATGAGATTGATCGCCATATTATCGAACAGCACTGCCCAGACTTGCCGGTGCGGTTGATGCAGAAATATTTCTACGACTTGCTGGCTTGGTTGGTCGAACGGCGGCGGTTGACAGTGGCGGAATGGCAGGAGCGTGCCGGGTTAGCGTTGCTCAACACCGCGCCATTTTATCTGATTGTCCGGCGGGAAGGGGAATGCCTGGTACTGGATGCGGAGCGTCTGGCGCAGATTCAACCCGAAGACCTGTATCGCTGGCACTTTGAAGTTTTGGCAGCCGTGCGGACACTGGCCGGGAATCTTCGATAGGCAAAGTCTGAAATCTAGTGTACACTTCCGGTGTTTTTATCCCAAGAAGTTAAGACAGTTTCGAGGCGTTCTGTGTCGGATTTTCCCGATTTTGATCCTAATGAGGTTGAGCTAACCGAAGTCGTTGAGCATGAGGAAGCCCAGACCGAACGTAGTGCTGCTCGGCGGGCCGCTTTGCAGGTCTTGTACGAGGTGGATTGCGCCAAACACAGTGTTGGTGATGTGATTACCACGCGGTTGCAGGAGCCGCCCGCGTTAAGCAAACGCGCCGTTCGTTATTTGCGGCGCTTGGTCAGTGGGGTGATGGAACACCGGCACAAGCTGGATACGATTATTCGCCAGTATGCCCCGGAATGGCCGCTGGAACAGGTAGCCATTGTTGACCGGAATATCCTGCGCATGGCAATTTTTGAACTGTCGGTTCAGATTTCCACTCCCGTAGGTGTGGTGATTGCCGAAGCGGTAGAACTGGCCGGGTTGTTCGGTGCGGAAGGGACGCCCCGCTTTGTGAACGGTGTCCTGGGCGCATTGGCCGATAACCTGGACGTGATTCGTAAGGAATTTGAACCGGAACCGCCAGAAGACGGAGAATAATCCATGACCAGGTTGAAATTCCCGCGCCGTCAGCGCCGTGAACCAGAGCCGGTTCCTGAAACCATCCCAACGCCAGCGGATGACGAGGCTGTTGGCGGCCCGCGTATGGGCTTTTTTGAACATCTGGATGAACTCCGGCAGCGGCTTTTTAAAGCGTTTATGGCTTTAATTGCTGGTACGGTTGCCGGGATGGTGCTGGCAACGCCGGTTTTGGAATATCTGGTTTCACCGTATGGCTCCCGTTTGCAAACGCTGGGGCCAACCGAGTCAGTGGTTTCTTATTTCCGCGTCTCGCTGATGTTGGGTGGTATTATTGCCATTCCCATCATCACCTATCAGGTGTTGATGTTTGTGATTCCCGGCCTGACGCAGAAGGAAAGCCGCCTGTTGTTAAGGTCGCTGCCCGCCATTACGCTGTTGTTTTTAGTGGGGGTGGCGTTTGCCTGGTTTATCCTCGTGCCGCCGGCGCTGAATTTCCTCGAAAATTTTCAAACCGCCATTTATGACCCCCAGTGGACGGCGGATCAGTATCTGGGGTTTGTGACGGCGCTGCTGTTCTGGATGGGTGTTGCGTTTGAGACGCCGCTGGTCTTTTTTGTGCTGGCGCTGCTGGGATTGGTGAGTGCCGGGAATTTGATTCGCAACTGGCGGATTGCGGTGGTGGGGGCGGCGATAGCGGCAGCGATGATTACCCCCACGATTGATCCGGTGAATATGTTCCTGGTGATGGGGCCGCTGTTGGGTTTATATACATTGAGTATTTTCTTGGTGATGATTGGGCGGCGGATTGCCAAAGTGGATTGATGCTGACTGATGGCCGAAGCCGTGAAAGCAGCGAATTCGGCGGCTAAACGCCCGCGCGCCTATTGGCTGCGGCTGCTGCGCCTGTTTGCGGTGGCGCTGGTTGTTACTTTGGGGCTGGCCCCCTTTTTAATGGGGTTGGCGACCATCTGGGGCTTAACCCACCCGCCGTGTTCGATGGGCGTGACCCCCGCTGATTTTGGCCTGACTTTTGAAGAGATCTCGTTTGGTGTTCCTCAGCGAAATCTGACCCAAAATGGCTATTTTATCCCTGCAACAAATGGCGCGACGCTTATTGTTGTCCCCGCGTTTAATGGTGGTCGCGGCTCGTCCCTGCATTATGCCAACGTTTTTCATCAGGCGGGTTTTAACGTTCTGACCTTTAATTCGCGCGTTTGTGCCGCTCACGGCTGGATTTCTCTGGGTTATCAGGAAGTCGAGGATGTGCAGGCGGCTTACGAGTATCTGAAAACGCGCCCGGATGTTAATCCCAATCGGGTTGGGTTGCACGGTTTTTCGTCGGCGGGGTCTACCAGCCTGATGGCAATGCCGCGAATACCCGAACTGCGTTCCGTTTCCGCCGAAGGGGGGTATCATGATTACGCGGCGCTGCTGGGTGTCGGGCAGGCGGCCACTTTTTTTGATGCGCTGTATCAGGCGGGGGTCACTATTGGCTACCGGTTGGTGACGGGTGCTGATCTCAATCAGCTAAATCCTTATGATGCTATTGGTCAGATTGGCCCGCGCGCGGTGCTGTTGGTCTATGGCAGCCGGGAAGTGACGTTGCCCGGCGCGCGCTTGATGCTGGAACGGGCGTTACAAAACGGTGTTAAGGCCGATTTATGGGTGGTTGAAGGCGCTGGTCACGGCGAGTATTTAGCCCTTGCGCCCGATGAGTTTGTGAGACGAGTGGTTGGTTTTCATGAAGCGGCTTTATTGGATGAAGCGGAATCGTGATGGTGGGACTATTTTTCAGTAATGGGCTGGTTGTGGGGCGTATTCGTTGACGATTGAAACGCCGATTCGGATTTACGGTGTCCCGATGGATTTGGGGCAAAACCGGCGCGGTGTGGATATGGGGCCAAGCGCGATTCGGTATGCTGGCCTGCAAAAGCGGCTGGAACGCCTCGGTTTGACGGTTCATGATAGCGGCAATATTCCCGTTCCAGGTATGGAAGAAGTGCCCGACTTGCCTGCCGATGCCCACATGCGCCATGCGGGTGCGGTAGCCGAGGTCTGCTGGCGGGTTTATGCGGCACTGCTGGAAACGCTGGCCGCTGGCGAACGGGCGATTGTTCTGGGTGGCGATCACAGCATCGCGCTGGGGACGGTTTCCGCTGCTTTGTGCCGTTCGGAACGGGTTGGCGTCATCTGGGTGGATACCCATGCCGATTTTAACACTCCGCAAACGACGCCTTCCGGCAACGTTCACGGGAGGGGTGTGGCGGCGTTGATGGGCCGCTGCCCGCCGCCGCTGGTCGTCGGGGAACGTCGGTTGCGACCTGACCAGATTGTGATGATTGGCATCCGTGATCTGGACAATGAGGAACGGATTGTTTTACGAGACAGCGGCATTAAAGTCATGACCATGCGCCATATTGACGAAGTGGGTATGGCGGATGTCGTGCGGGCCTCGCTGCGAATTCTGGGCAATGTGGACACGATTCACGTCAGCTTTGACATGGATGCGCTTGACCCGGTGGTCGCTCCCGGCGTGGGGACACCGGTTTCCGGCGGGTTGAGTTACCGCGAGGCGCATCTCTTGATGGAAATGCTGGCCGATGACGGGCGTGTGGGTTCGCTTGATCTGATGGAAGTGAATCCGATTCTGGATGATCGCAACCGTACCGCGAAAGTCGCCGTTGACCTGGCCGCAAGCCTGTTCGGCCAGCGAATTTTATAATTTCCCCTGCAAATCAACTTCAGCCAGCGAGGTAAAAGCGTGGTTTTTCGCCGTAAAAAAAACGAACCGGGTGCTGGTGTTGGGTCTGGATTGTGCCAGCCCGGAGTTAGTTTTTAACCAGTTTCGGGCGGATTTGCCGAACCTGTCCCGGCTGATGGCGGCGGGTACGTGGGGCGAACTGGCATCGTGTATCCCCTGTATTACGATTCCGGCGTGGTCGAGTATGCTCTCCAGCCGTGACCCCGGTGTGTTGGGCTGTTATGGCTTCCGCAATCGCGCCGATTATTCTTACAGCAATATGCTGACTTCTAACAGTGCCGCGATTCAGGCGCGCCGTGTGTGGGATTATGTGGGCGCGGCGGATCGCCCCTCGGTGTTGATTGGCGTGCCGCAAACCTATCCGCCCCGTCCCCTTAACGGCCATCTGGTGACGGATTTTCTGACGCCAGGGGTTGACAGCGCGTTTACCTATCCGGCGATTTTTAAACAGGAAGTGCTGAAACTCGTGCCGGATTACCCCTTTGATATAAAAGGCTTCCGCACCGACAACAAAACCGGTCTGCTTAAGCGGATTATGGATGTGACCGAAGCGCAGCACAAGCTGGTGCGCCATTGTTTAACCACCAAACCCTGGGACTTTTTTATGGCGGTTAACATCGGCGTTGATCGTATCCATCACGGCTTCTGGCGTTTTCACGACCCGATGCACCGCCTTTACGAACCCGGCAATCCCTTTCAGAACGCCATTCGGGACTATTACAAAATGGTGGATCGTCTGGTGGGGGAGTTGGTAGAACTTGCTGGTGATGATGTTACGGTGCTGGTGGTCAGCGATCACGGCGTTACACGCATGGATGGCGGTATTTGTGTCAACGAATGGCTGTGGCGCAACGGTTGGTTGGCGCTGAAAACGCCGCCACCGGACAGCCAACTGTTAAAATTTGAAGATGCCGAGGTGGATTGGTCACGCACCAAAGCCTGGGCCAGCGGCGGCTATTATGGGCGCGTGTTTTTGAATGTCGCTGACCGGGAGCCGCAGGGCCTTATTCCGCGCGCACACTATGAGGCCGTGCGCGATGAATTAGCGGCGGCTTTGGCGGCCATTCCTGGCCCCGCCGGCGAGCGACTGGAGACGCAGGTTTTTAAGCCGGAGGCGATTTACCAGCAGGTGAACCGGATTGCGCCGGATTTGATGGTCTACTTTGGCGGCTTGCACTGGCGTTCGGTGGGCAGCCTGGGACATGGCGCGCATTATACTTTTGAGAACGACACTGGCCCGGATGACGCCAATCATGCCGTCAACGGCCTTTTTATCCTGACCGAACCCCATCAGCGTGGTAAAGGTGAGGTCTCCGGCCACCAATTGATGGATATTGCCCCGACGCTGCTCAACCGCTTGAGCCTGCCCGTTCCCCCGGAGCTGCAAGGCCAGATCATTTCTTAACGCTGTAGGTTTGGGCTAAAAAAATTGAGGCGGACTTTTTATAGTCCGCCTCGATAACTGCTATTATGTGTATCCGCCCTACACGTTGGCGACAGTGACTGTCTGCCGGTCACGCTGCCGCCGCAGGAATTTCTCGATTTCAACCGCGAATAGGATGGTTGAGGCTAGGGCCACCGCCATCAAAAACTCCGCCAGCGCCAGAGCTTCTGTCTCGAATGTAGTTTGTAGGAACGGCAGGTAGACCACCGCCAGTTGCAGCAGGAAAGTCGAAATCACCGCACCTAGCAGAATGTAGTTCTTGCGGAACCAGATGCGGAAGAAGGAGTCTCGATCTCCACCGTGAATTGCCATAATGTGGAAAATCTGACCGAGCGCCAGCACGGTAAACGCCAGTGTGCGGGGTATTTGTTCCGCTTCGCCGATGAGTCCGCCGCTGACCTCTTCTTCAGACGCTTCGTCGTTTTCGTGTGCCAGAATAATCTCGGTGCGTTCGGCTAACGACAGCGCATCCCAGTTTTCCGGTACATCTTCAGCGCCAACGGTTTCATGCAGTTGGTCTGCCGTGCGATATTCCAGGGCTAATGTGGGGCTGAACGGATCCATACCATGTGAGGCATAACCAAAAATATAGGCTCCCAGCGTGATCGTGGTGAGCAGTACCGAGACCCAGGCAATATGTTTGTCCATGCCGCCCGCAAAAATGCTTTCGGTAATGGGACGCGGCTTGCGTTTCATCACGCCTGCTTCCGCTGGTTCAAACCCAACCGCAATCGCTGGGAGACCATCCGTCACCAGGTTAATCCACAAAATCT
>DATALK010000282.1:0-3004 GCA_036261085.1 Phototrophicaceae bacterium
TTACTGCCGAAACCGCGTTGAGTTATCTCGGCGTGGGGCTGCGACCCCCGGCGGTCAGTTGGGGCGTGCAGTTGCAAGAAGCGCAGAAAATTAACGTCATCGCCACCTATCCCTGGCTGATGTTCCCCGCCCTGGCCGTGATTCTTATCGTGCTGGCCTTTAACTTCCTGGGTGATGGCCTGCGCGATGCGGCGGATCCGTACTAGGCCGCAGCATGATAAAAAATAATGTTCGATACAGAGAAACGAGAACGTGATGGTCGAACCACTGCTTGAAGTCAAAGACTTAAAAATACACTTTTTCACCGATGAAGGCGCTGTGAAAGCCGTTGACGGAGTAGATTTGACCATTGAACGTGGCAAAACCCTCTGTCTGGTTGGTGAAAGCGGCTGTGGCAAAAGTGTCACCAGCCGCGCTTTTCTGAAGATTGTGCGCAGTCCCGGCAAGATTGTTGGCGGGCAAATCCTGTATCACCACCGGCTGCCCGGTGGCACGACGGAAATCAAAGACATCGCCCAGATGGATGCCAAAGGGGCCGAAATCCGGCGCATTCGCGGCAAGGAAATTGCCATGATTTTCCAGGAGCCGATGACCTCCCTCAGTGTCATGCACACCGTTGGCAACCAGATCATCGAATCACTGGATTTACACGAGGATTTCACCAAAGCGCAGGCGCGGGAACGCGCCATCGAACTGCTGCGGCTGGTGGAAATCCCGAAACCGGAACGGATCGTTGATGAATATCCCTTCCGCTTAAGCGGCGGGATGCGCCAGCGCGCCATGATTGCGATGGCGCTGGCCTGCAATCCCAAACTGCTGATCGCTGACGAACCCACTACCGCGCTGGATGTGACCACGCAGGCGCAAATTCTCAGTCTGATGCGCCGCTTTAAAGCGGATTTTGAGATGTCGGTGCTGTTTATCACGCATGATATGGGTGTGGTCGCCGAAATCGCGGACGAAGTGGCGGTCATGTACCTGGGCCGTATTGTGGAACAAGGGGACGCCGACACGGTGTTTAACGCACCGAAACATCCCTACACACAGGCGCTGCTGCATTCCATTCCCAAGATTACCCCGCAGCGGCAGGAACTCACCCCCATCGAGGGGATGGTTCCCAGTCCGTTTCGCCGGCCAGCGGGCTGTACTTTCCATCCCCGCTGTACCCAGCGAATGGCGGCGTGCAGCACCATTGAACCGGCGCTGACTCAGTTAAACAAAAATTATCGGGTGCGCTGCCTGCTGTATGAAGGTCAGCCCACTGCGGAACCGGAGAACGTCCAACATGGCTGAGATACTCTCACAAAATTATGGAGACGCGCGTAAACTGGCGTTTGATAATGAGGAAAACCTGTTGGAAGTGCGCAGCCTCAAGATGCACTTTGCGTTACGCCAGGGTGTTTTCGCGCAGGCAACGGGGAGTGTTAAAGCGGTGGATGGGGTTACTTTCTCCATCCGCCCGGGCGAGACGATGGGGCTGGTCGGGGAAAGCGGCTGTGGTAAATCCACCATCGGGCGCTGCATTGTCCGCGCTTACGATGTCACCAGTGGGCAAATGCTGTTTCGCCAGGCCAGCGGCCAGGTAGATGATCTGGCGCAGTTGGAAGGTGACGCGCTGCGCCGCCTGCGTAAAGATGTCCGTATGGTTTTCCAGGACCCTTATTCCTCGTTAAATCCCCGCATGACGGTCTATGACAATGTCAGCGAAGCGCTCCAGGTCGGCAATACCACGCCCAAGAGTGAGATTCGGGATCGCGTGGCATATTTGCTCCAGCGGGTTGGCTTGCGACCTGAATATATCTCGCGTTATCCCCATGCGTTCAGCGGCGGCGAACGCCAGCGCATTGTGATCGCGCGCGCCCTCGTCACCAATCCGCGCCTGATCGTGGCCGATGAAGCCGTGTCGGGGTTGGATGTGTCGGTGCGGGCGCAAATTCTGAATCTGCTGGAAGAATTGCAGGCGGAATTTAACCTGACATACCTGTTTATCTCTCACGATCTGAGCGTCATTCGCCATATCTGTGACCGCGTAGCCGTGATGTACGTCGGTAAACTGGTGGAAACCGCCACGATAGACGAACTGTACCGCCACCCCCGCCATCCGTACACGGAAGCGCTGCTGTCGTCGGTGCCGATTTCCAATCCGCGACAGCGGGGTAACCGCAACCGGATTCAACTGGCCGGTGAAGTGGCCGACCCCTCCCGTCCGCCAAGCGGTTGTTATTTTCACCCGCGCTGTGCCTACGCGCAGGACATCTGCGCCAAAGAAGAACCGCGCCTGCTGCCGTCCAAAGGGAACGAACTCCATGCCACCGCGTGTCATTTTGACAACGAATTGACACTCAGCGGCGTCATCCGGGACGAAGATTCCGCCGCCGACTGAAAACGGTAGGAGCGCTGAAAACGAAACTAAAACATTGGGCGGCCCCCATTGGCCGCCCGATAAAATCAGCATCCGGCGTTAGCTCCAACCGCCTTTAAGCTGGTCGTTATCAGCGTCCATCATGCGCCCCCATAGAAGAACCCCGTTTGCGCCAAAACAACCCTGCCGCGCTTCAAGCAGTTTCTATTTGTCCTGCTGTCAGATTAAAAAGATTAAAAAATCGTTCAGTTTAAAACAATTTCGCGCTCTCCAGCGTATTATGAATTAGCGCCCGTTGAAAAACTTTTCGAAAGGACAGGACTGTGAAGAAATACCGTTTTGACCAATTCGCGGCCACCCGATTATATTATCCGTTGGTGGGGTATTCACCCGACGGCCAGGAAATCGCGCATGTCAACAACATGACCGGCCAGTTTAATCTGTGGACGGTTCCCAGCGGCGGCGGTTATCCGCGCCAGTTAACCGCCTACACCGATAACACGGTGCGGAACTTTGCCTGGTCGCCGGATGGTTCGCAGATTCTTATTCAGGCCGATCAGAACGGCGATGAGCAGCACCAACTGTATCTTGTCGGCGCGGCGGGCGGCTGGCCGAAAGCGCTGACGCAGAACCTGGAAGCCC
>DATALK010000284.1:0-9246 GCA_036261085.1 Phototrophicaceae bacterium
CAAGGGTTTGTTTGCTACGGGCCGAGGGAATCGTTAAAATTAATAACCCCTTCAAGGTACGGTTACATTCCTTTAATGTTGCCAGGGTAGATTTTTAATCGCCGTGTCATAGTATTCAGAGAGCGTTGTCAACATGGAACAAAATCTTTCGAATTGGCACTACGCCTATATGGACATGATCCGGCATTGGCACCCGGAATCGGAAAAATACACCGGGGGTGATGCCCTGTTTACAGCGCTGGAAAACGGCTGGGAGATCAGCAAGGATGTGAGGTTCGAAGAGTACTGGCACGCGGGGGTGCGCAGCGTCCTGGTCTATCATTTTGAACTCACGCGCGGTGATGAAACGATGGTGATGCCGGTCATTCGGAATCCCTACGTCAACCGCATCGTGCGGGAAATGCCCGCGCAGCTCATCCCTGTCGGGAACGACGACACCGACCCAACCCTGCGGCTTAAGTCCAGCCGGTTGTAAACGCCGCCGCCGCGCGCACGGTTTGCAGGTGGATGGCAACCACATCCTCAACGCGCGCGGCATAACCGCCCGCCATCGTCACCGCTACCGGGAGCCGGTGTTCGCGGCAAAATTGTAAAACGAGCTGGTCACGCTGCGCTAATCCGGCCATTGTCAGGGCTAACCGGCCCAGGCGATCCCCGGCGTAAGGGTCAGCCCCGGCCAGGTAGATCACCAGATCGGCGTTGGCTTGCGCCTCAGCACGCCATAAACCTTCTTCCAACAAGGCTAAATATTCACTATCGTCCGTGCCATCGTCCAACTCGATGTCCAGGCTGCTTTGCATTTTGCGGAAGGGGAAATTTTTGGCGCTGTGCATGGAAAAGGTAAATATGGTCGGATCACCGGCCAGAATCGCGGCGGTGCCGTCGCCCTGGTGAACGTCACAGTCCACGATGAGTACCCGCCGGACGCGGCCTTCCGCCTGCATGGCACGGGCAGCAATGGGACTGTCATTCAAAACGCAGTAGCCGGAGCCAAAATCCCAGTGCGCGTGATGGGTTCCGCCCGCCAAATTAACGGCCACGCCATTTTCCAGCGCGGCGCGGCAGGCCGCAATCGTGCCGCCGGACGAACGCCGGGAGCGTTCTACCATTTGCGGCGACCAGGGAAACCCGATACGCCGGATTTCGGCGGGTGTCAGCGTCCCGGTTTTGACGCGCTCCAGATAGGCGGCATCGTGGGCGCGCCGGATTTGGTCATCGGTGGCAGCAGCGGGAATCAGCAGATCATCCGGCGCGATCAGACCTTCGGCCACCACCCGTTCGCGCAGCAAACTGTACTTGCGCATCGGGAAACGATGGTCGGGCGGGAGCGGCAAAACGAAGTGATCCGAGTAAAAGGCCTTCATGTCAATGTTTATTACAAAATTACACCAAAAAATTAAGGAAGAATTGTGCAGAATCAATAATCACAATTTCTCAAAATGGTTGTATGATTTTTACAACCCAACATCGTCGCCTGATATTTGAGCGCAGCGGTTTCAAATATCCCTCCGCCATCAGTGCCGTACTTAATTTACCATACCGTGTAACGGGGGAGATGCAGCATGACGGACTATACCTTAAGTGGGTGGTTTTTTGCGATAGAAGAAGACATTATTGATATTTACCGGCACTGGCATCCCCAGTCTCAGGAATATGCTGGGGGCGACGCTTTAGCAACGGCCCTGTTTATGGGTTGGAAGGCCAAAGAGATCATTTTAATGGATCGGCGCTGGCATGGCGGCGGGGCGCGGCGCGTGAACATTTATCATTTTGAACTCACGCGCGGCGACGAGACGCTGGCGATGCCGGTGTTGGGCAATCCTTACGTCGAGCGGGTCATCACGGAACTGGGTTTGCGGGTGGTGCAGCTCAGCAAGCACAAATTCCCGCTGCGCTTTCAGGCCAGTCGGCGTTCTACCGTCCGATCCGCCAACAACAATAACAATGAGGCCTGGGTGTAAGCGCTTTGATCGAGATAACGGCTGTGCCAAGCAGGAGACCCCACCACACAGGTGGGGTTTTTTTATGATGCGGACAGGCCGTTTTAAAGTTTCAGTCGCAGCAGCGCCAGCGCCATCACAGTGGCCCAGCCCAGGACTTTGAACTCCCCGGCGGCTAAAGCGGCCTCCACTTCGGCGCGCGTCAGCAGCAGGGGTTCCTGTTCTTCCAAATCATCGGCGTCCGCAGCGGCTACCGGATAAGCCCCCTGCGCCAGAAACAGATTGGCGACGCCCGCCCCGCGATTGCCATCCACCACGTACTGCCCCAGGCTTGTCCAGGTGTCGGCGCGATAGCCGGTTTCTTCCAACAGTTCGCGCTGGGCCGCTGCTAAGGGGTCTTCGCCCGGTTCGATATACCCACCAACCGAGGCGAGGCTGGTTCCCGACACGGCATATTTGGTCTGCCGGAAACACAAAAAGCGGCCATCCGTCGTGACGGCGGCGACGTTGATGTAACTCGGTGTCACTACCCAGGGCCAATCGGGAATTTCGCGGCCATCCGGCAGTTGGATGACGTGATTTTCGATGCTGAGAAATTTATTGTGTTCCAGAATGGTGCGGCGCGACAGGGTTTTCCAGGGTTGCATGGGCGTACTCGTTTCACAGAATTGCAGCAGCCAAGTATTGTACCCCTAGACGGGCTTCACAAAAATGGCGGCGGCAAAGGCGAAAATCACAACGCAAAGAGCGCAAAGAAGCAAAGAGCGCAAAGGTAGGTGGCAACGGCGGAGCGACGACCAGGAGCGCAGTTGGCAAGCGCCGAGATAGGAGGTGTCCGGCAGGGGTTGGTTATCTTCGGTGACACCCCAGCGGCGCATGGTGGCGCGTTCCAGGTGCGCCAGATATTCCGACCACAGGGGATGATCGGGGGCGAAAAGGGTGATGGTCATGGCGGCTCCGGGTATTGTTGTTATTCGCTAAAGCGGAAGCGGACAAGTTGAGGCGGACGCTGTTCCGGCAGGGCTTCCGCTTGTTTTCGCCCCCATTCTCCTAATAATTCAAATTCTTCTTCAGTGAGGAGATGTTCGATTTGCTGCCAGTGGGAGACACGATACATAAACGCGATTTGATTTTCGAGCCAAGTTAAAGGGCTACAAAGATGAGGGTATTTACCGTAAACGTATTCATCCCATTCAGAAAGTTTTTCCTTTTCCGTTTCGCACACAAAAAGACGAGATTTATAAGTATCGGCTATAAAGGTTAAAAACCCGATTTTAAGGTCAGGAATCTTTTCATCAGGCAAGTTAACCGGCACAGAAGGAAAGCCCCTCGTAGAAAAATATCCTGACAAAATTCCCAAAAGCAGCACCCAATCCCTCATTTGATCGTATTCATCACGATAGTTATCATGGCTGATACTCGCCCACCTTTGAACTTCTTTAACGGTATCTGGATCACATTCCTTTTCAATCCGGTCAAGCGTAACTTTTACCAGTTTTGGCTCATCTACACCCGACTGATACCGTTGCCGAATACAATCTCGACAAATGGTTCTTAAAACGGCTGAAGGTATCATTTTGAATCCGGCATCAGCCAAAAAGGGGACGGCGCGATCAAGACTGAGTACTTCGAAAATGTGAAGCCAATCGTCGGTTGCATTTTGTTCGATAGGATTGGGTATCGTCATAGGAGAAGCCTCCAGTAAAATTGTTGTGTCTACTCTTAAACATTATCAATCCGCCGTTGAACCGTTACAATGTGCGCCAGATATTCCGGTCACAGGGGATGATCGGGCGTGAAAAGGGTGATGGTCATGGCGGCTCCGGGTCTATGATTGCTGGTATATTGTCGGTTGGCCCATGTTATGATTAAATCTCACCGCATATTCTGCCTGTTGCCTCTAACCTGATGATTTCTTGCCCTACATTGTCCAAAATTCCAATGGTTTGCCGCACACAGGTGAGATTATCATCATCCATAACCAAACGTTTTCTATAAGTCAGGTTATTGGTTTCAGGCTGCCAGTGTAATTCTGAAACAAAACTGGCCTCGTTTTCAGAAATAGTTACTTGATTCTTGATTTCACCAAGCGCTAAATCGAATAGTTTGATCGAGGTATTGTAAGTATCTGATTGCTTACCTCCACTCTGAGTCGTGAAGGCAAGTACACTCCCATCGTCATTCCAGGCTATCGGATTGGTATAACTGCACTGATTAGTTCGCAATGTGTGCCGAAGTTCGTGATTGGTTGTACTCCAAATAAATACACTATTCCCATCTAAACTACCAACTCCACAACCCCCAAGCTGAATTCCGGCACTCGCAACAAATTTACTTTTAGGATTCCATGAAATTGCAGCAACCGAATAAGAATGCTTATTAAACGAATAAATCATGGTTTGAGTTGTTATATCCCAAACATCAATCCTTCCATTGATATATCCTACCGCAAGGTAAGGGAGGTTGGGATGCCATGACACACCGAGTATCCGATCATCAAGATACTCTAGTGCAAAGACTTCATCCCCATTTTGAGCGTCCCATACAACAAGATCGGTATCTCTCAACTGTGGTATCAGGGTGATGTAGTTTCCATCGTTTGACCAAAACAGAGGATTAGGTTCAGATACCATTAACTCATATAAATACACCCCTTCATCGTAATCAGTGGGTATTTCAAGTTCAATATTCCAATTAGAAACGTCATAAATTTTCACTTTGTTTGAATATAATGCAGCGATTGAATTCTCCGAAGGATGCCATGCTATGTCAATAACGCTTTCAAATTCATGATGTAATACAGTTTTATCCTTGTTGACAAACCAAATGCTTTTGTCTCCTCCGACGGTAAGCGTTTCTCCGTCAGGTTGCCAATCCATTGAGGTGATAGTTCCATCAATCGTTATTACATTTGTGTCAAAATCTTGGGCAGAAAATTTTGGGGACAAGCCGAATACAAGAATAAGTATTATTGGAAGGTACGCTCTGTACATAGATAACCTCCGATTCGGTAGGCATTAGATTAAACATTATCAACCACTCCCTAGACCGTTACAACCCCGCCAGACCCATTGGCCTGTAATGGAACGATACAACGCGCCCGTTATCGGCTAGATTCAACCTCATGCTATAACGCGGCCCCATCAGGAGAACAACAAAATGAGTTTTATCGGGGAATTGGCGGCCTTAGGGACGTCACTGTGTTTTTCGTTTGGTTCAACGCTGTTCACGCTGGCGGGGCGGGCGGTGGGTTCGGCGCTGGTCAACCGCGTGCGCCTGCTGATCGCGGTGCTGCTGGTGCTGCTGCTGCACACGCTGACCTTTGGCGAGGTGCTGCCGCTGAGTGCCGGAATCAAACCCTGGTTCTGGTTGGGGTTATCGGGGTTGGTGGGGTTTGTGCTGGGGGATGCCTTTTTGTTCCAGGCATTTGTGCTGGTTGGGCCGCGTCTGTCCATGCTGATGATGGCGCTGGCGCCGATCCTGGGCGTGGTGTTGGCGTGGCTGTTTTTGGGCGAGACGCTGGCGTGGCTGGAATTGGCCGGGATCGCCATTACGTTGGGCGGCGTTATGGTCGTGATCGCGGAACGCGGCGGCAGTGATCGGGCCGGAGCCGCCGACCAGCGGAGTTATATCATCGGCCTGCTGTGTGGCTTGGGCGGTGCGGCGGGACAGGCTGGCGGTCTGGTGTTGAGCAAAATGGGGCTGGCCGATGGTTTCCCGGCGCTGTCCGGCAATCTCATCCGGCTGCTGGCCGCGACCATTGCCATCTGGTTGGTGGCGGTGTTCAACCGGCAGGTGGTCAGCAGTTACCGCACCATGCGCGCCAATCCACGCGCGCTGCTGATTATGACCGGCGCGGTGGTGTTGGGGCCGGTGCTGGGCGTGTGGCTGTCGCTGGTGGCGGTGCAGAACACGAATGTCGGCGTGGCCTCGACGCTGTCCTCGCTGATGCCAATTTTCCTGATTCCGATCAGTTATGTGATGTTTAAAGAGCGCATCACCCGGCAGGCCGTCATCGGCACGCTGATCGCTTTTGTCGGCATGGTGCTGCTGTTTGTGTAGGCGGTTTCGCGGGCGGGACGCGCGGTGTCCCGCCTAGCGATTGGAACTGCTGAAACGCAGATCGTTGATGAGCGCATAAACATCGTTGGCGTTGGGAATATCGTAAAATCCGGGCAGCGCATAACCAAAAAATTCCATCCCCGAATTTGACATATTCATTTGATTGCGCCGCCCGAAACTCCAGCCGGGCGCTTTGGTAAAAGTAATGGTTCCAAATCCATCCCGGCCCACACTTTTGGTCAGTTCAGGCAGGTCATTCAAGGAAAAAGACTGTAAATTATACCGGAGTCCAGTGGTCAGGATAAACAAACGTTTGTTGGTAACCGCATAGTGGGTGTGACGCTTGCGCCACCACTTGTAAAAAAAACGTCCGATAATAATGTAGAATCCAACCGCCAGGAATGGCAAGCCCCACAGCCGGAAGAAAAACGGTGACTCTGATGACCAGACGCCTAAGTTCCAGAACAGCGCGAACCCACCCCACATAAGGCTGAACGGAATATAAAAAAGATCATAGGCAGCGAATAACTTGCTGGCATCCGGCTGCCCCAGCCAGAGCAGGTCTTCCCCCTGAACCAGTTCATAAACAAAGGGATGGGTATCGTCACGTTTTATTTTAGCGGACATCATCAAACCACCATCAAAGCAAGCAAGCGCCTCTTTTATTATTTCACCGATTGCCGCCTGATTTGATGAAGGTTTTACACGCTATTCAGAATAATCTGGTGATATATCCTTTGATCCCCGCTTGACAAATTCGCAAAAAAGGTGGACGATATGACCAGATAAGCGTAATTGGTCAAAATGTCCACCTATGAAAACACCAACGCCTTCAGCATCCCAAATCCAGCGGGTGCTGGCAACCGCTGCGGACTTAATCGCCCACTACGGCTTCGACAAAACCACGATGGAAGACATTGCGCGGCAGGCAGGGATGTCGAAAAGCGCGCTCTATCTGCTCTGGTCGAGCAAAAATCAACTGTTCGATGCGCTGCTGGCGTCGGAAATGCGCCGCCTGCTTCAGGATTTTCAAACACGCATGGAAGGCGACCCGGCGGGCGGCCAGATCGCCAATCTGTACCGACACGCGCTGCTGGCGCTGCAAGCCAACCCGTTAATGTGCGCCCTGTATACGCGGGATGCCCGTGTCCTGGGTGATTTTGTCAGCCGCCAGGATGCCGAACGGTATACCAGCCGTCTGCTGCTCAGTGTGGAGGCCATCGCGCGGATGCAGGCGGCGGGGTTAATCCAGGCCGACCTGCGCCCGGAAGTGATTGCGTATGTGTTCAGCATTATTGCAGTGGGTTTCATCCACATCCAGGCCATCGTGCCGACGGCGGAAGCCCCGCCGCTGGCAGAGATTGCCCAGGCCATCAGCCATTTAATGCAGTCCGGTCTGGCCGGGACGGCGGGGGACAGCACCGCCGGGCAGCAGGCCATTTCCACGCTGGTGGCGTTTGCCATCCAGCAGTACGACGACGAACTCGCTAAAACCAAGCGTTAACTGAGGAAGTACCCATGTCTACCCAAACAACGACTCTTTCTGACCACTGGTTGACCGTCAATGGTCTGCGGATTCACTATTTTGCGGCGGGAGAAGCCGGTTCGCCGGTAGTCCTCCTGCACGGGGCCGGAGTGGATTCGGCCAAGTTATCCTGGGAACTGGCGATTGGCCCGCTGGCGCAGGAACACCGCGTTTTTGCCCCGGATTTGCCGGGATACGGCCAGAGCGACAAACCGGATATCACCTATAACACCGACTTTTACATTGATTTTCTACTGCATTTTCTGGACGCCTTGCAGCTGCCGCAGGTCGCGCTGGTCGGACTTTCGATGGGCGGCGCGATTGTTTTGGGCTTTACGCCGCGGTATCCAGACCGCGTCAGCAAGTTGATACCGGTTGATCCGTATGGCATTATGCCGAAGGTGGCGTGGCATAAAATTTCATACCTGTACGTCATCTCGCCGTTAAATGAACTGTCGTACTGGTTCTTCAAGCGCAGCCGCAGCCTGACCCGCTGGTCATTGCAATCCAGCTTAATTGCCAGCCCGGAACAGCTCACGGATAAACTGATAGACGAAGTTTTCCATGCCGCGCAAGACCCGAAGGCGGGGAAAGCCTTTACCTCCTTCCAGCGGCATGATCTGACCTGGAATGGCCTGCGGACGGATTACACCAGCCGCCTGCATGAAATCACCGTCCCGACGCTGTTTGTGAACGGCGAAAAAGACCCCGGTGTGCCATTGGTTTATGCTCAACAGGCCCAGCAGCGGGTTAAAGGTGCGCAGTTGTATGTGATGCCGGGCTGCCTGCATTGGCCGATGCGGGACAAGCCGGATGAATTTAACCGCGTCGTCGCTGATTTTCTGCGCGATTAAGGGGAAATTTACTCCGGCGAACGCTGGGGAAGCGGTTGCGCTGATTGGCGGAATAAAAAAGGGGAAGTGTGACACTTCCCCTGAATAGCTCCGGCACTCGCCGTTTCGCCCGACGGTCTTAGTGATTAAAGTAGCTGACGCAGTCGCCCTGATTTTTGAACGGATTGCCGCTACCATCCGTCATGGTCTGCCAGCCGCCATTCTTACAGGCGGCGGCGGGGTCGGATGGCGGTGGGGCGGTTGGTTCTATGGTAGTGTCCGACGTACCATCACCGCTTGTGTCCGATGTGCCGTCGCCCGTCGTGTCCGAGGTGTCATTGGTCGTATCCGACGTGCCATCACCGGTAGTGGTAGACGTTCCACCGCCGGTAGTCCCTGATTTGCCACCGCCGCTGCCTGACCCACCGCCGGAAACGACGGTTTCCTGGTCAGTGGTGGTTCCCGGCCCGCCAACAATGGCGGCAATGTCTGCCTGAATTTCGGCAGGTGTCATTGGCGGCAGGACGACCACCGTTTTATCTAAAGCGCCCAATGGCAGCGTCCGCAACAGCGCCTCGTCGTAGGGGGCGGGCGCGGACGGCGGGCCAGCCGGGGCCAGATTTTTATCCATTGGAACCGTCACCTGCGAACCGGCAATGGCGATACTCTCGGTGCCAAACGCGCGGACGCGCGCCGCCCCTTGCAGGGTCGAGACGGTCAGGCTGCCGTTGGGCTGGGCCTGGAAAAAGACGGTTGAGCCGATGCGAATGTCCACCTCGTTAATCAGAAAGGTGATCTCACCCGCGCCTTCCGGGGTCTGGATTAACAGGCCGCTGGCGGGGACGGTGGCACAACCGGGGATTTGGCTCGCGCTGGCAGCATTCTG